>NZ_JBHVYO010000011.1:0-245455 GCF_042880655.1 Streptomyces sp. NPDC058295 | reverse complement strand
GGCCCGGGGACCATGTCCCCGGGCCCGCGTTCTGCTTGAGGGGCTTGCGGAGCACGTGGAGCTTGAGGGGCTTGCGGCTAGGCCTCCACCGCCGTCAGCCACAGCTTCACGTAGCGCTCCACGTCCACGTCCAACCCCACGTCCACGAGGGTCTGTTCGCGCGCGCCCTCGTGGATCTCGGACTCGCCGGGACGCGGACGGCGGTCCACGACCGTCTGGCCACGGGCCGGGCCGGGGGCCAGCGAGACCTCCACCGGAAGGAGCTCGGTGGTCAGTCCCGCGGGGTCGACCACCGCGCACACCGCGCCCGCGTCGCCGAGGCCACCGGTGGGCGTGGGGTCGCCGGAGGTGGCCGGGTCGCGGTGGGCGAGCAGCTCGCCGGCCAGCCGGAGACGGGGCTCCGGGCTCGCCCGCAGCCGCGCCACGTCCGCCGCCGGCACCAGGACCCGCTTGAAGACGTCCAGCCCGTACATGGTGATCGGCACGCCCGCGGTGAGCAGGATCGCGGCCGCCTCCGGGTCGTGCCACACGTTGAACTCCGCGACCGGCGTGGCGTTCCCGGTCGTCACCGCGCCGCCCATGAAAACGATCCGCTCGATGTTGCGGGTCACCTCCGGATGGGTGCGCAGCAGCAGGGCGATGTTCGTCAGCGGGGCGGTGGGAACGAGGGTCACCGGGCGCGGGGAGGCGAGGATCTCCCGGCGCAGCAGCGTGACCGCGTCCACGTCGACCGCTCTGCGGGTCGGGGCGGGCAGACCGAGGTCGCCCATGCCGTCCTGGCCGTGCACATGGCTCGCCGTGCGGACCGGTTCGATCAGGGGGCGCTCGGCGCCCCGGGCGACCGGGATGTCCCCGGCGCCCGCGTACTCCAGCACGGTCAGCGTGTTGCGGACCACGCCGTCCACGTCCGTGTTCCCGGCCACGCACGTCACCGCCCGCACGTCCAGGCCGGGATGGCGTACCGCGAACAACAGGGCGAGGGCGTCGTCGACACCCGTGTCGCAGTCGATGATCACGGGGATGGGCTGCTCGGTCACCTCAGGGACTCCTTCCGCACCACGTTCGCCGTCACCACCGACCCTATGCGGGCGCGTTCACACCCACAGACCGGTCCCCCGGGCCGCCGCCCGCTCGCCGATCCGGCGGACCAGCTCGTCGGCGGGCAGCGCCCCCGGGCGGCGGCCGTCACGCAGCCGGACGGCGGCCAGGTCGCCTCGCGCCTCCCGCTCCCCGATCACCGCCTGGTAGGGCACCAGCCGCGCCGCCCGGACCCGCGCCCCCAGGCTGCCCCGGTCCGGCCCGGCGAGCTCCGCCCGGAGCCCTGCCGCCACCGCCCGCCGCACCAGCTCCGCCGCCTGTTCCTCCTGCGCCTCCGACACCGGCAGCACGGCCAGCTGGACCGGCGCCAGCCACACGGGGAACGCGCCGCCGTGTTCCTCGAGGAGATGCGCCACGGCCCGTTCCACGCTGCCGATGACACTGCGGTGCACCATCACCGGGCGGTGTTTCGCCCCGTCCGCGCCGATGTAGTGCAGGTCGAAGCGTTCGGGCTGGTGGAAGTCGATCTGGACGGTGGACAGGGTCGCCTCGCGGCCCGCGCGGTCGGTGATCTGGACGTCGATCTTCGGACCGTAGAACGCGGCCTCGCCCTCGACGGCCTCGTAGGCGATGCCCGTCTGTCGAAGGACCTCCCGGAGCAGGTCGGTGGCCCGCCGCCAGAGCTCCGGGTCGGCGACGTACTTACCGCCCTCGCCCGGCAGGGAGAGCCGGTACCGGGCCGCGCGGATCCCCAGGTCGGCATAGGCGCGGCCGATGAGTTCCAGGGCGGCCCGGGCCTCTTCGACGGCCTGCTCCAGGGTGCAGAAGATATGGGCGTCGTTGAGCTGAATGGCCCGTACGCGGGTCAGCCCGCCGAGCACACCGGACGGCTCGGAGCGGTACATGCCACCCAACTCGGCGATACGGAGAGGCAGTTCGCGGTAGCTGTGGGAGCGGGAACGGTAGATGAGCGCGTGGTGGGGACACAGGCTGGGGCGCAGCACGACCTGCTCGGCGCCCAGTTCCATCGGCGGGAACATGTCCTCGCTGTAGTGGTCCCAGTGACCGGAGATCTCGTACAGCTCGCGCTTGCCGAGGACCGGCGAGTACACGTGCCGGTAGCCGGCGGCGCGCTCGGCCTGCCGTACGTACTCCTCCAGGGCATGGCGGACGACCGCGCCGTCCGGCAGCCAGTACGGCAGGCCCGCGCCCATCAGGGGATCGGTGTCGAAGAGGCCGAGCTCACGGCCCAGGCGCCGGTGGTCATGGCCGGGGCCGTGCTCCGGGTCTTGGTGCTCCGGGTCTTGGTGCTTGGGGTCTTGGTGCTTCGGGTCGTGGTGCTTCGGGTCGTGGTTCCGGTCGTTCATGAGGGCTCCCTCGATCGGGGAGGGGCGAGGAGCCGGAGCACGTCGAAGCCCCGGGGCATCGCCCCGGGGCTGCGGACATCCAGTTCGTGGATCAGCGCGCCGGGACAGGGTCCGGCGTCGTCGTGAGGGACGGCTGGGCGCGCTTCATGCCGACGACCGTAGCAACGGGACCCCGCCCGCCACGATCCGTTTTCCCGCGTCGCCCACCCGGCCCGTCCGCCCCCGCCCTGCCCGTCCGCCGCCCCACCGGCCGCCCCAGCCCCGCCCGTCCACGGCCCCACCGGCCGCGCGTCCGCCGCCCCACCGGCCGCCCGCACCACCCGCCCGCACCAACGCCGGTAACCCGTACGGCCCGCCGCGCTGGTCGGCTCGTGGCACCGGTGTTGCCGTGAGAGGAGGCACCCGCGCGCACCCCTGGAGGCACCCCCCGATGGCCCGTCCCTCCCTCCTCGCCTCCACGCTCCTCCTCGTCACCGTCGCCACCCTCACCAGCGGCTGCGCCACCCTCGGTCTGGAGCACCCGCCGACCGCCGACCCGGCCACCCCCACCGTCGAGCGGTCGTCGGCCAGGCCCACCGCGCCGACCACCTCGCCCGACCTCACCGAGGCGCAGGCGCGCGCCGCCCTCATCACCGAAACCGACCTCGGCGCGCCCTGGACCCCGACCCGTGGCGCCGCAACCTGGCGGGACGGCATGCTCAAGGCGACCACCTCGGTCCCCGACTGCCAGAAGCTCCTCGACGCCCTCTACGCCGACGAGCTGCTCGGCGGCCCCGCCCGCGCGGTCGTCGGACTCGACGACCCGGACGCCGGCGCCCAGCTGCGCTACCAGCTCAGCGGCAGCCGTCCGGCGGACGTCGACGCCCGGCTGGCCTGGCTGAAGACGATGCCGCAGAAGTGCGCCCGGTTCACAGCCAAGGCGACCGGCGACGCCGTGCTGGACGCGCAGGTCTCCGAGCTGCCGCTGCCGGAGGTGGGCGACGTCCGCCAGGGCCTGCGCGTGACCCTGACGGTCTGGGCGACGGCCGAGGACAACCCCGGCGGCGATCCGACCGCCCTCACCCTGGACGTCGCCGCCGTCCGGGCCGGCGAGGACTCCTTCGCCCTCACCAACGGCGGCCTGAACGACGCGCCGAACGCGGCGACCCAGGCGGCCGTCCAGCTCGGCGTCCGGCGGCTGGCCGACATCAGACAGCAGGGGAAGGTGCAGGTCTGAAACCCAGGGGCAAGGGCCAGGCGAGTGCGCTCGGGTGCGGGGTCACAGGGGCGGGTCGTCGTCGAAGCGGGTCCGCAGCGCGACCACCTCGTGGGACAGTTCCAGCACCGTACGGCTCCTCGCGAAGGCGTGGCCGCGCAGCAGCGACAGCGCCTCGTCCGCGGCGACCCCGAGCTGGGCCATCACCATCCCTACGGCCCGGTACACATCGTCGTGGTCGGTGGCCAGCGGGCTGAGCCAGCGGCCGACGTCGTCCGGGTCGTCCGACTCGGACGACGGCAGCGCCACCAGCGCGTCCGTCACGACCTCGGCCACCACCCGCGCCCTGCCGACCTCCTCGGCGGCGAGCTCGCCGGGCACGTCCCGGTAGAGATCGAGGCTGCCCACGCACACCGCGCGGTCGCCCAGCGGCAGCGCGTACACCGACCGCACCCCGAGCGCCGCCGTCTGCTGGGCGAACACCGGCCAGCGGGAGGCGTCCCGGCTCGACATCAGATCCCGGGCGGAGACCACCGAACCGGTCTCGACCGCCTCGTAGCAGGGCCCGTCTCCCAGGCTGACCTGCATCTCCATCACACACGCGGCCCGCGCGTCGCTCGCGCTCAGCGGCACCGGGATTCCGTCGCCGCGCAGTGACATGCTCGCCCCGCTCACCGGCAACAGCTTCAGCACGGCGTCGCACAGCCGCTGCGGCACCTCCCGCGGACCGGCGCCGCGCGTCTCCTCGGCGATGACCCGGGCGACCCTGTCCCGATCCCGGTGGTCCATGGTCATCACCTGCCATCACCTGCGTCGACGGGCCGGCCTCACCTCCCGTGGTGCGCCGGGTACCCCTCCCGCTCGCCAGGAGAACCTGCCTCGGCTACGGCTTCTCGTACGGATCCGCCGGCTGCTTCACCTGCGTGACCTCGGCCGCGTCCAGGACCGGCGGCCAGGCCGCGTCGGAGCCGAGCGCGCCCTTCGGACGCCAGGCGCCGGTGACGGTGACCCAGGTGTCGGCGGGCAGGACGTCGTCGTCCGCGTTGCGGATCTCGACCTTGCCGGTGGTCGCGTCGGCGGCGCAGCAGGTCACGACGAGGCGGGTGACGTACCAGGTGCCGTCGTCGCCGTGGGTGACGAAGCCGGTCAGGCGGACGGTACGGCCCTTCAGCGAGCGTCCGCTGTCGTAGATCGCGCGCGAGCTGAACTCGGCGACCGTCAGCTCGACCGGGTTGCCCGCCGGGAGCGCCGGGAAGGCGCCGACGCCCTGCGCGGCCCGCTGGGCGGCCTCGCGGCCGGCGCTGTAGGAGCCGAGGGCCGGGGGCGGGAAGAGCAGGAGGGCGAGGGCGGGGAGCGTGAGCAGCCAGGCGACGCGGGGCCCGGCGGGGCCGTGGGAATGACCGACGTGACCGACGTGCCCGCCGTCGCCCTCGTGCCCTGTGTCCCCGTGGTGGACGTCCTCGTGGTGGACGTCCTCGTGGTGGACGTCCTCGTGAGGGTTGGGCGTGCGGTGGCGCAGGGCCGCCGTCGCGAGGCCCAGCAGCACCAGGGCGACCCCGGACACGATCAGGTAGGGCCGCAGGCCCGCCTGCACATAGCGCAGGTACAGATCGCCGAAGAGGGTGATCCGCAGGACCGCGCCGCCCGTCAGGAGGAGCAGCGCCGCCGGTCCGTACCGCCTCACAGCAGCCACCACCCCACGAGAACACTGGCGGCCACGGCCACCACCCAGGTCGCCGACGCGAACCGTACGGCGAAGGACCGGCCGAAGGTGCCCGCCTGGAGAGCGAGCAGCTTCAGGTCCACCATCGGGCCCACCACCATGAACGCCAGCCGTGCGGTGGGCGGGAAGGCGCTCAGGGAGGCGGCGACGAAGGCGTCGGCCTCGCTGCACACGCACAGCACGACGGCCAGCACGGCCAGCAGCGGCACCGCGAGCCAGGGCGACCCGGTGAAGAGGTCGAGGACCGAGCGCGGGACGGCGATGTTGAAGGTCGCCGCGGCCGCCGCGCCCAGCACCAGGAAGCCGCCCGCGTGCAGGAAGTCGTGCTGCAGTCCGGTGAGGAAGGCGCGGATGCCGGTGGCGTGGACCGACGGCGTGCCGCGCCCCGGGAGCCGCAGCCACTTCTCCTTCCCGAAGCGCGCCCACAGCCAGCCCATCAGCACGGCGGTGCCGAGCGAGGCGAGCAGCCGGGCCAGCACCATCTTCGGCTGGCCCGGGAAGGCGATGGAGGTCGCGACGAGCACGACCGGGTTGATCGCGGGCGCGGAGAGCAGGAAGGCGAGGGCGGCCGCCGGGGCGACCCCGCGCCGCATCAGGCTCCCGGCCACCGGCACGGAGGCGCACTCGCAGCCGGGCAGCACGGCCCCGGCGATACCGGCCACCGGCACGGCGAGCGCGGGGTTGCGCGGCAGGAGCCGCCGGAACACCCGCTCCGGCACGAACGCGCCGATCGCCGCCGAGACGACCGTACCGAGCAGCAGGAAGGGCACCCCCTGGACGGCGACGGCGGTGAGCACCGTCCACCAGGCGGCCACCGGCGGGGTGTAGAGGTCGAGCGCGAGCAGCGGCCCGAGAACGGACACGACGGTCGCGATGGCGACGAGCGCGGCACCGCCGAGCACGGCATACACGGACGCACGCACGACGACCCGGACGCCGTCGGCCACAGTCCGTTGATTCTCCACGCGGCGCACGCTAACGCCCCCGTCCATGAGAACGCTGTGACCTCGTCCTCCCCCTTCCGAGCGGTGGGCCGGGGGCGCAACCCCCAGGGACGGGAAGGGCTGGGGCTGCGAAGGCGGCGGGGCGGGAGAACTAGAGCGGTGGCTGCGCGGGTGCCGGCCCCAGGGTCGTCGTCCCCGGCGCCGTACGGTGCCCCAGCCCCGTGCGATACGCGTCGAGCGCCGCCTCCACCCGCCCCGTACGCCGCAGCAGATCCCCCAGCATCCGGCAGAGATCGGCGAGATCCCCCGCCGCCCCCGCCCGCTCCAGCAGGCTGAGCGCGCGCACGTAGTGCTCCTCCGCCGCCTCCGTGTCCCGCGCGTCCTCGGCAATGATCCCGAGCAGCCGGTGCGCCCCCGCGGAGTGCACGGCGCCCCGCTCTGGCGACAGATCCCCGAGGACGGTGTGCAGCAGCGCGGCGGCCTCCTCCGACTTGCCCCGCCGGTGCAGGACGTCGGCCAGCTCGACGGCGACCTGGCTGCTGTAGAGGGCGGCGCGCTGCGCGGAGAGCATGGCCTGCGCCTGCTTCAACTCGTCCTCTGCGCGGTTCAGTTCACCGTTCTGTGCATAGACGTAGCCGCGCATCCAGTGGCAGTTGGCCAGCTCGGTACGGAGCTGGAGTTGCCGGTAGAGCTCGGACGCCTTGGCCAGCGAGGCGTCGGCCTCCGCGAGGCGGCCCTCGGCGAGCAGGGTGCGGGCGACCGACCGGTGCATACGGGCGACCAGGGCGGGATCGCCGACCTGGGGCGCGAGGGCGAGGGCGAACTCGGCGGCCTGCGCGGCGCGGGCCTGCGCCCCCATGTCCATGTACGGGCCGATGACGGAGGCGTACAGCAGAAGCAGCGCGTCGGGGTCGTGCAGCCCGCCCCGATTGAGCTCGTCGAGGGTGGATTCCAGCAGGTAGACGGCGTAACGGAGTTCACCGGCGAGGTAGTGGGCGACGGCGCGGCCGCGCAGGGCGGGGACACGGGCGGGGAGCGGCGCGTGCGCGAGCGCGGCCTCGGCGCGCTCGAAGCAGCGCAGGGCCGTGTCCAGGTCTCCCGTGTCGATCCCGCACTCCCCGAGGCCGAGCAGCGCGGTGGCCTGCTCCTCCGCGAGGCCGTGCTCCTCGGCCTCCGCGAGCAGCCCGGAGTACTGGAGGGCCGCCTCCTCGGCGGCCCCGGTGGCCAGCGCCCGCTGGGCCTCGGTGAGACGGAGCCGCAGATCGGTGACGAGGCGGGCGGGCCGGCCGGTCGCCAGTTCGTCGAAGTCGACGCCGAGCCGCTCGGCGATGTGTTTGAGCGCCTCGTCGGAGGGCCGCACCCGGCCGGCCTCCAACGTGGAGACATAGGCGGGGGTGTAGGTCGGCTCGGCCAACTGCCGCTGTGTCAGCCCTCGTTCGACCCGCAACCGCTGCACCCGGCGACCGACGACCTCCGGTTCGTCCCGCTCTCCCACGCCCGGCTCCCCCAACTACCCCTGTGCCTCTTGCCGTTGGACTATCTCAGCCCCTAGGTTAAACGGCGAGTTAAGCATGCTTAACAGCTTGCTGACGTGAGTATCGCAGTCGCCGACGTTGCGAGGTAGCCGTGCCCGGACGCCCATCCGCACGTCCTTTCGCGCCCTACGTCAGGGCCGTCGCCGCGGCCGTCCTGACCGTGACGGCCCTGATCACCGCGGCCAACGCCGGCCCGGCCAGAGCGACGGACGCCGGTCCGGCCTCCCCGGCGGCCCGGCACGAGACGGCGGAGCGCCGCTAGGCCGTGTCCGCAAAGTAGCGCCGGCTGCCCGGAGGGCAGGGCTCGCGGCGTCCGGTGCGTGTGATCGCAAGGCGGAGGGTCGCCCTCGTACCGGGTGTACGTGGGCGATCCCGACAATGCGGCGAGCGCGCGTGCCGGGCGTCGCGAGCCAGGCGGGACTTTGCGGACACGGCCTCGGGCCTGCCTGCCGCCGGGCGCCTCGGACTCCCCGTCCGTCCGGCGGTTCAGCCCTGCGTCTGAAGCTGCCGCAACTGCTGCCGGACGTGGTCCAGCGCGCCCTCGCGGCGGCCCGGTACCCGGCCGCGCAGCCGCGCGATCTCAGGGCCCAGTGCGCGGGCCCGCGGCACGTCGGTGATCCGCCCCCACTGGTGGTGCGCCCGGTCGACCGCCGCCTCCACGGCGGGCGCGTCGACCGGCTGCCCGGCCTCCAGGCGGGCGACGGCGACCGTCATCCAGGTACGGCAACTGCGCTCGGCGTCCCCCGCGAACATCGCCAGATCCGCCCGCACCTCACCCCAGTGCAACGCCTCCTCGGACCCGACCCCCCACGAAACGGCGGCCGCCCGCTCCAGCCGAGCGGCAAGAACATCGGCATCACCGTGCCGCCCGGCCCGCACTGCGGTGGAGATGGCGACGTGGGGGTCGGCAGGCATGCCGGGGGCGGCGGACGCGCCGGGGGCCTCAGGTGCGCCGGGTGCGCCGGGGGCCTCAGGTGCGTCGGGTGCGCCGGGTGCGCCGGGTGCGCCGGGTGCGTCAGAAGTGGCAGGTGCGGCCGAGCCGAGAGGTGCGCCCTCGGCGGCTGATACGCCGCGAGCTGCAGGTACGGCCGAGGTGAGAGGTTTCCCCGAGGCGGCGGATACGCCTGAAGCGTCCGGCACCGCCGTGGCGAGAGGTGCGCCCGAGGCTACGGGGGCGCCTGACACGGCAGACACTCCGGAAGCGGCGGGTGCAAGCGATGTGAGAGGTGCACGAGAGACGCCAGGGTCGCCGTACACGCCAGGGTCGCCGTACGCGCCAGGCGCGCCCGGAGCCGCCGGCGCGACCGACACCAGAGGTGCACGAGAGGCACCAGGATCGCCGTGCGAGGCAGTCGCGCCCGGAGCCGCCGGTGCGACCGACACCAGAGGTGCACGAGAGACAACGGGGTCGCCGTACACGGCAGGCGCCCCAGGAGCCGCCGGTGCGACCGACGCCAGAGGTGCTCGTGAGGCGACGGGTGCGCCCGACACGGCAGGCACGCCGGAAGCCGCCGACCTCACCGGCTCAAGAGGCGCACGCGAGGCACCAGGATCGCCGAACGCGGCAGGCGTCCCCGGAGCCTCCGGTGCGACCGACGCCAGAGGTGCACGAGGGGCGACGGGTGTGTCCCACGCGGCAGGCGCGCCCGGAGCCGTCGGGCCCGTCGGCTCAAGACGGGTGCGCGAGGCGGCAGGCGCTTCGGAGGTGGTGGGGGTGGACCACGGGGTGAGTACCAGGTCGCCCACCTCGCCGTCTCCCGCGATGCGGGCCAGCGCCGCCTGGTGCAACCGCTCGACCGCCGGACGGCCTCCGCTGCGCAGTATCGTCGCGACCGCCCTCATGTACGACGGCGCGGCGACGGCCCGGCGGCCCGGCGGCGGCGCGATCCGCCCGTAGACGGCGACCGCGGGCCCGCAGTCCAGGGTGTTCCCCCGCAGCCAGTCCCAGGTCTCCGGGTCCGCGCGCAGATCGAGCACCAGGGTCGTGGAGCCGGGCGCCCGCAGCCGCAGCTCCTCCCGGAACCAGTGCCACGGGAACGCCGTGTACCGCACGGTCGGGGGCGTCGTACGGGCGAGCGCCAGGTGGGGCAGCCGTTGCTTCCGGTCGAGCTGGAGCTGGCCCGCGACGAACAGGGTGAGCGGCCCGGGGGCCACCGCGGCGGCCCGCAGCCGGGTGAGAACGGCCTGCGGATCCAGCGGATCGGCGAGTTCGACGACGTTCGCGGTGTCGGTGCCGGCCAGCACGGGAGGCGGCACGGCGGCGAGCACGGGGAGCACGGAGGCCGCGTCCACCAGACATCCCTTGCCCATGGGCGAGGCCGCGAGCAGCAGCACGGTTCCGGGCATGGTCCCCTCCCGCATGGTCCCCTCCCCTGTCGATCACGTACCTCAGCACGGTAACCGCTGCGGGTGCGAAGGGGACCCTCAGGCCTGCAAACGTCCCCCTACGGGGCCTTCGTCGGACGGCGGCACAGGCTTGCCCCGGCGAGTCCGGCTACCTCGGCTACCTCGGTGGCTCCAGCGCCCCCGGCGGCCCCTGTGCCCCCGGCGTCACAGGCGTCACGGACGTCACGGACGTCATCGGCCGCACCGCGAAGATCGTCGTGTCGTCGGCGAGACGCCCTCGGCAGTGCCGCAGCGTGCCGTCCCGTACGAAGGCCACCAGCCGGCCCGGCTCGGCGGTCCGCGGATCGCGGGCGAGGCCGGCCGCGACCTCCTCGGCCAGCGGATAGAACTCGCCGGCGCCGTCCCGTGCCTCGGTCACCCCGTCGGTGACCAGCAGCAACGTCTCGCCGGGGGCTACGGCCACCCGCAGCACCGGCGGGGGCCCGTCGTCCTGCGCGACGAGCTCACCGAGGCCGAGCGGGAGCCCGTCCCCGTTCGGCAGGGTCCGTACGCCCTGCGGCCCGCCGACCGCGAGCGTCGGCTCGTGCCCGAACCCGACGATCTCGACCACGCCCGGCTCCCCCACGGCCACCCCGAGCTCACCCTCCACTCCCTCCGCCCCCTCCGCTCCCTCGGCCCCCTCCGCTCCCTCGGCCCCCTCCGCTCCCTCCACGCCGTTCCCCCGCCCGGAGAACCCGATCAGCACGGCCGTGGCGAACCGGTCGCCGTCCGCCCACCCGAGGGCCGCGGTGTGCGCACGGTGCCGTCGCATCCGGGTCTCCAGCCGGCCGGCCACGGTCGCCAGATCCGCCTCGTGGTACGCGGCCTCGCGGAACGTGCCCAGCAGCGCGGCCGCCGCCTCCACCGCGCCCAGCCCCTTGCCCTGTACGTCGCCGAGGAGGACCCGGGTGCCGTGCGGACCGGGCTGGATGTCGTAGAAGTCGCCGCCCACCCGGGCCTCGGCGTCGGCGGCCAGATAGACCGCCGCGTGGTCGAGGCCGCCCCAGCGCGGCGGCAGCGGACGCAGCACCGTACGGCGGGTCGTCTCGGCGATGTTCATCATGTGCAGCATCCGCCGCTCGGCGCGCACCCGGACCGACGCGGCCAGCACGGACAGCACACCGCCGACGAGCACCAGCACGAAGTCGGCCGCGCCCTCCCGGTACTCGGAGGGCCAGGCGGCGTCGCTGGTGGCGTAGGTGACCAGGGCGAGCACCGCGAAGAGCGCCGTCGTCCACACCCCGCAGAGCGCGGCGGCGATGGCGGCGACGAAGACGCACCAGGAGACGATGCGGAACTCGCCGGTGGTGTTGAAGTCGGCGTAGGTGATGGCGACGAGCATCACCAGCGGCACGAGCCAGGTGACACTGCGGCCCCGGATCTGGAGCAGCTGGTGCCGCTGAAGGACGTCCCGGCGCCGGGCCCGCGGAACGCGGTCGAGCAGGCCGTGACCGCCGGACTCCATGAGGTCAGCGAAACACGGGGGCGCGGCGCCCGCATCCGGGAACCGGCGGACGGACCGGCGGACGGACCCGACGAAGGAGCCCGATGCGGGAACCCGGTGAACGACGCCCGAGGCGGGAACCCGGTGCACCCGACTTGCCACCGCCCCCGCCCAGGTGTGCCCTGGAAGGCGGGGGCGAGGAGAGAGGAGTCCTCTCATGGCTCATGCGGCACCCGCGTCAGGCGCACGGACACCGTCCGCACGGTCCCGTACACCCGATGTCTTCAGCGAACGGGCCCACCGGGCCGCGGAGTGGACGACACCCGTGGCACTGGGGCTCGTCTACGGCTACTGGGTCGCGGCCAACAACCGCTCCGGAGGCCCCATCACCGGCTGGAACCTGCTGCTCGGCTTCGTGAGCGCGATCGTGTTCGCGGCCCTGTGGATGGGCATCCACGCCCTGGCCCCACACATGCGGCGCGAGCTGCACGCCCTGCTGTGGACGGCGTTCGCCGGCTGCGCCTTCGGCTTCCTCTACAGCGAGGCCGGCGCGACCGTCCTGCGCTCCGTGGGGATGTCCCTCGCGGTCTCGGCGGGCGTCTTCCTGACGCTGTTCTACCGCTTCTACACGCAGGAGGACGCGGCGGGAAAACGTATCCGCTGATCCGCCCCACCGCAGGCGTCCGCGCAAGGACGCACACGGGCCCCGGCGTTGTACGCCGGGGCCCGTGCCTTCCCTCATCCCTCCACTCACCGGCCGACCGGGACCCACTCCCAGTCACCCGACGAGGTATCTGATGGTGCGGTGGTGCTGACGCTCCAGGAGCCGGAGAAGCTGAACGTCACGGTGGCCGAGACGCCGAGCGAGCTGTTGGTGAAGGGGTCGTCCCAGTTGGTCCAGTCGCCGTTCTTCCACCGCGGGCACGGGTCGGCGCAGTCGGGCACCCGCGCGCCGCCGGTGTCCACGAAGGCGGCGCTCGCCCAGCCCTGGGCGCCGAAGAGCCAGTACCAGTCCGGGTTGCCGTTGACGCTCTGACCCTTGACCCTGCACTGCACCCGGTCGTGACTGCCGGACGCGAGCGTCGCGACGACGGGTGAGCGGGTGGTGGGTTCCTGTCGCACACTCAGCTCGGAGCGGGAGACGACGGTGCCCCGGATCGAGCCGTTCCCGTCGCCGCCGCTGGTCGGAGGGGCCGCGGCCGCCGTGGTTCCCAGGGTCGCGCCGGCGAGGGTGCCGCCGGTGAGCAGGGCCGCGGCCAGAGTCCGCAGGGCCAAAGTGGTGCGCATGATCGACCTCCTTCTCCCCAGAACCAGGAAACACCCGTTCGGGTGAACCCTCCACCGGAGCGCGTCGCGAGGCCTGCGCGGGGCGCCACCCGGACGGCCGCCATGGGCTCGCGTTCCCCGCCCGGACCCCGTTGCCTGGAGGGGTGTCCCCAAGCCTGCGGACCGCCCTCTCGGCCGTCCTCGTCGCGCTGTCCTGCCTGCTCGTGCCGTTGGGCGCGCTCGCGGCCTGGGCGGCGTACGGCCTCACCGACACCCGCGGCTATGTCGCCACGATGGCGCCGCTCGCCTCCGACCCCGCCGTACGGAACGCCGTCGCGGACACGGTGGGTGACGGAGTGGCACGCGAGGCCGGGCTGAACCCGCTCTTCCTGCGGGACGCGGTCCGCTCCTTCACCGCGACCCGCGCCTACCGCACGGCCTGGGACGCGGGCAACGAGGCGGCCCACACGGCCGTGATGAGAGCGCTGAACGACGAGAGCGCCGACCGCGACTCCCACCCGGTGACCGTGGACCTCGCGGCCGTCACCGCACCGCTGAAGCGTCAACTGACCGCCGACCATGTGCCGTTCGCCGACCGCGTGCCGGTGGAGCACACCCGTGTCGCACTCCTCCCGCCAGCTGGACTGACCGCTCTCCGGAAGGGCTACCACGTGCTCGACGTAGCCGGATTCTGGCTGCCCCTGGCAGCCGTCGTGTTCGCGATGGCCGGTATCTCCGTGGCGGTCTCCCGCCGCCGGGCGGTCACGGCGACGGCCCTCGGCACCGCCCTGGGCGGCGCGTTGCTGGGTCTCGCCGTCGCGATCGCCCGCCGCCTGACCCTCTCCGACCTCCCCGACGCGGCCCACCGCCCGGCCGCGGGCGCGGTGTACGACGCCCTCACCGCGACCCTGCGGACGGCTTCCTGGCTGCTGCTCGCGCTGGGCCTGACGGTGGCTGCGGCGACCTGGCTCATCCGCCGGCACTCCCCGGCGGTCCGCCTGCTGCGACGGCGGCGAGTGTGCGCAACGCCCGTGCCAACTCCTCCTGCGGAGCCGACGCGAGTCCGAGTCTGACCGCGTCCGGGGTGCGGTGCGGGTCGACGGCGAAGGCGGTCCCCGGGGTCACGGCGATGCCGTGCGCGGCGGCAGCGGCGGTGAAGGTGTCGGCCCGCCAGGGCGCGGGCAGCTCCCACCAGGCGAAGTAGGCGCGCGGATCGGTCCGCACCGTGCCCGGCACGCGCTGCCCGCCGAGGTGCCCGGTGACGTTCGCGGTGACGTTGTCCGTGAGGTGTGCGGTCAGGTTCCCGGTGAGGTGCTCGGTGAGGATCGTCTGCCGCCGGGCGGCGTCCGCCCGCTTCTCCTCGACGAGCCGGCGCACCACTCCGTCCCCCGTCCACCGCACGGCCGCCTCCAGCGCGAAGCGTCCCGCGCTCCACCCGCCGGCCCGTACCGCCGCCCCCACGGCCTCCGCCCGGTCCTCCGGTACGACGAGAAAGCCGACGGTCAGCCCCGGCGCGACCCGCTTGGACAGCCCGTCGACGACATGGGTGAGCCCGGGTGCGTGCGCGGCGAACGCGGGGGCGTCCGGGTGGAGGAAGGACCAGATGCGGTCCTCGACGACCGGCAGCCCCCACGCGACGACGAGGTCGCCCAGTTCGCCCCGGCGCCGCTCGCTCATGGTCGAGGACGTCGGGTTGTGGAGCGTCGGCTGAAGGTAGAGAGCGGAGAGCGGGGCGGCCCGGTGGACGGCGGCGAGGGCGTCCGGCCGTACTCCTTCCGCGTCACCCGCGAGCGGGACGAGAACCACTCCCAGCCGTCCGGCGATCTCCTTGACCAGCGGATAGGTCAGCTCCTCCACCCCGACCCGGCCGCCCGGCCGGACCAGCGAGGCGAGGGCGGCGGCGATGGCCTGCCGGGCGTTGCCGGTGAACAGCAGCTGTGCGGGGTCCGGCCGCCAGCCGGGCACGGCGAGGAGGCGGGCGGCGCTCTCGCGGGCGGCCGCGGTCCCGTCGGCGGCCCCCGGACGCATGGCCGCCGTCAGCACGTCCGGCCGCAGCAGCGGCGCGAGGGAGGCCGCGATGAGCTCCGACTGCCCCGCGGCCGACGGGTAGTTGAGCTCCAGGTTGACGGGCGCGGAGGTGGCCGTCTCGATGAGCGCCCGCCCCTGCGCGACGGCCGGCGCGGCCCGCACGAAGGTCCCTCGCCCCACCTCGCCCACCACCAGTCCACGCCGCACGAGTTCGCCGTAGACCCGTCCGGCCGTGGAGGGCGCGATGCGGTGTCGGCGGGCGAACCACCTTTGCGGGGGCAGCTGTTGGCCGGGGCGGAGCCGTCCGGCGACGATGTCTGCGGCGATGTGGTCGGCGATGAGCCGGAAGTCGGCCATGGGGCGTCCAGGAACCTTCCCTCGTCATCACGCGACGATCCCTCGATGATCCTTCGGTGATCCCTCCATGATCCCTGCGCGACCGCTGGGTGACCCCTGCGCGACCCCCACATGATCCTTCGCCCGTGATTGCACCGAGGGCAAAGATCTTATTGCACCGAGAAGACGGCCCACCCTACTGTCGATCACATGGCACCCTTCCTCGCATACGAGGACAAAGGCACGGATACGCCCCCGGCGCTCCCCTTGGTCCTCGTCCACGGCCACCCCTTCGACCGCACCATGTGGACCCCGCAGATCGAGGCGTTCTCCCCCACCCGCCGGGTGATCGCCCCCGACCTGCGCGGCTACGGCGCGTCCCCGGTGGTCCCCGGCATCACGCTGCTGTCCGACTTCACCCAGGACATCGCGGCGCTCCTGGACGAACTGAAGGTGGAGACGTTCGTGCTGGCCGGGCTGTCGATGGGCGGCCAGATCGCGATGGACATCTACCGGCGGTTCCCCGACCGCGTCCGGGGCCTGGTCCTCGCCGACACCTTCCCGGCCCCGGAGACCCCCGGCGGCAGACTCGCGCGCAACGAGATGGCCGACCGGCTGCTCGCGGAGGGCATGCGCGGCTACGCGGACGAGGTCCTGGAGAAGATGGTCGCCCCCTACGCGGCCCCCGAGGTGAAGGCCCACGTCCACCGCATGATGACGTCGGCGCCTCCCGAGGGCGCCGCCGCCGCGCTGCGGGGCCGGGCCGAACGACCCGACTACCGGCCCCTGTTGGCCCGCGTCTCCGTACCCGCCCTGGTCGTGGTCGGCGAGGACGACGAGTACACCCCGGTCTCGGACGCGGAGGCGATGCACGCGGCGCTCCCGCACTCCGAGCTGCGGATCGTCGAGGGCGCGGCCCATCTGCCGAACCTGGAGCGGGCGGGCGAGTTCAACAGGGTGTTGGCGGAGTTCCTGGCGAAGACCGGGGCGTAGCCTTCGGCGGGATGAGGTCGACGCGAGGACGGCTCCTCGGTGCCTGGTGCGCCGGGCTGCTGCTGGCCGGGGTGGGTGTGGTCGTCGGATGCCGGATCGCCGACACCGATGCCGTGACCCCCGTACCGCAGCTGCTCGCCTTCCTGCCGTGGCTGACCGTGCCCGCCGGGGCCGCCGTCGCCCTCTCACTGCTCGCCCGCTGGTCGGCCGGGCTGATCTGGGGAGCGGTCGTGCTCGGGCTGCTCGCCTGGTTCGTCGAGCCGTACGGGGCGGGGGAGCAGCCGGACGGGCCGGTGCTCGCGCGGCTGCGGGTGCTGACGTCGAACGTGGAGTTCGGGTGGGCGACCGAGGCCCTGATCCCGGTCGTCCGGCGCGAGCGGCCGGACATCGTGTTCGTACAGGAGTGCGAGTACACCTGTCAGGCCGCCGTGGCGAGGGAGCTCGGGGCCGCCTATCCGCACCGGCAGGCCGTCGAGGGCGACAGCTCCGTCGGGTCCGTCATCCTCAGCCGGTTCCCGCTGACGGCCACCGCGGGCGTGCCCGGCAGCATGGGCATGCCCGGGGCGGTGGCCGACATCGGCGGACATGCCGTACGGCTCCAGCTCGCGCACCCCAAACCCCCGCTGCCCGGCCAGGTGCCCCTGTGGAAACGGGAGCTGGGGCGCCTGCGGGACTTCGCCGCCCGGTACGAGAACGCCCCGCTCGTCCTGGCCGGCGACTTCAACGCCACGCAGGACCACGCCGTCTTCCGCCGCGTCCTCGGCACCGGACTGCGCGACGCGGCCCGACTCGCCGGCGAGGACCGCGAGCCGAGCTGGCCCAGCCGCACCTCGCCCGCCTTCGGCGCGCAGATCGACCATGTGCTCGTGTCGCGCGACTTCGCGGCGGCCGGGGCCCGATTCCTCCACCTCGCCGGCACCGACCACCGCGCCCTGGTCGTCGACCTCACCCTCCACGAGGGCCGCCGGCCGGGGCCCGGAGGCCGGGCCGCCGCCGGGCGGGGACGATCGTGGACGCGGGCGATCGGCGCCGGGAGACCCTAGACCCCGATGTCCTGGCCGTCCTTGCGCCACACGGCCACCACCGCCGGGCGGACGATCTTCCCGGCGCCGTCCGGCCAGGTGCTCGCCGGCTTCTCGACCGTGGCGCCGTCGACCTCGCCCGGGTGCTGCACGGCGACGAGCACCCGCCGGTCCTGGACGATCGGACCGCAGGTCTCCGCACCCTTCGGCACCGTCAGGAACTGCTTCAGCTCGCCGCGTCGCGCGCCGCGCGTCGCGACACCGAACAGCCCGTCGTGCGAGCCGAGCTGGCTGCCGTCGGTGGAGATCCACAGGTTGCCGTGCGGGTCGAAGGCCACGTTGTCCGGGCAGGAGATCGGGCTGACCTCGTCCTTCGGGAAGCCCGCGAAGTAGGTCGCCGGGTCCTCGGGGTCACCGGCGACGAGGAACAGCGACCAGGCGAACGTGGTGCTCTCGGGACGGCCCCGCCGCTCGGTCAGCTCCAGGATGTGCCCGTGCTTGTTGGCGTTGCGCGGGTTGGCCTCGTCGGCCTTGGCGTTCGCGCCGACACCGCGGTTGGTGTTGTTGGTGAGGGCGACGTACACCTTGCCGGTGACGGGCGAGGGCTGGATGTCCTCGGGCCGGTCCATCTTCGTCGCGCCGACCTTGTCACCGGCGAGCCGGGTGAAGACGAAGACCTCCTCGGCGCTCATCCCCTCGACGTGCGAGACGGCGCCCTTGGCGGTGGCGGTGGCGATCGGGATCCACTCACCGCTGCCGTCGAACTCGCCGTCGGCGGGCAGCTTGCCGGTGCCGTCGATCTCGATCGCGGGGGAGTCGCCGGTGAGCCGGGCGACGTAGAGCGTGCCCTCGTCGAGCAGCGACAGGTTGTGCTCGCGGACGGCCCGGCTCGACCCCTTCTTCATCCGCTTGCTGCCGACGAACTTGTAGAAGTAGTCGAACCGCTCGTCGTCACCGGTGTAGACGACCGGCCGCCCGTCGTCGGTCAGCCGGACGGTCGCGGCCTCGTGCTTGAACCGGCCGAGGGCGGTGTGCTTGCGGGGCGTGGAGTTCGGGTCGTACGGGTCGAGCTCGACGACGTACCCGAAGCGGTGCACCTCGTTCGGCTCCTGGGCGACGTCGAAGCGCTTGTCGAACCGCTCCCACTTGCGCTCCGTCGCGCCGGTCCCGATCCCGTACCGCTTGTCCGTGGCCCGGCCGCTGTTGGCGAAGTACTGGTTGAAGTTCTCCTCGCCGTGCAGCGTGGTGCCCCACGGCGTGGTGCCGCCGGAGCAGTTGTTGAGCGTGCCGAGCACCTTCGTGCCGGTCGGGTCGGCGGAGGTCTTCAGCAGGTCGGAGCCGGCGGCGGGCCCGGTGAGCCGGAACTCGGTGGTGGCGGTGACCCGCCGGTTGAGGTGGTGCCGGGGCACGGCGGTCAGCTTGCCGGTCCGCCGGTCCTCCGCCACGACGACGACACCCAGCCCGTGCGCCGCCCAGGCCACCTCGACCTGCTGCCGGGTGGGGTTGGCGGCGTCGTAGCCACGGAACATGAGCACTTCGTCGGTGTACTCGTGATTGGCGACGAGCAGCTGCCGGTCGCATTCGCCCGGAATGGGCAGCAGCGCCAGGAAGTCGTTGTTGTAGCCGAACTGCCCGGCCTGGGCGGCGGCGGTCTGATTCTCCGGGTCGAAGGCGGGAGCCCCGCGCAGGATCGGCTCACCCCAGCGGATGACCACATTCTGCGCGTATCCGTCCGGAACGGTGACGGCGTCGGCGGTATTCGGAGCGACAGAGCTGTACCGCAGCCCCCGCGCGCCCTTGGCGGCCGGTTTCCCGGAATTCCCCGAACTCGCGGAATTCCCGGAGGACTGCCCGGAATTCCCGGAGGACTTTCCGGACGTATCGACGGACGCGGCCGCCGCGGGCAGCGCCCCGGCGACACCTGCGGTCCCGGCGGCGGCCGCGACGGTGACGACCGCGGCGGCTCGCACCATCGCGCGGCGGCCGATCGCCCCCGCGATGACCTCACCGACGTACGCGTTGTCGCTGGTGTTGGGCACCTCGTGGAAGCAGGCGTCACCACACCGGAAGCGGCAGGTCATGGCGGAGCGTCCGCCGGGATGGGACTGGGACGGCGTTCCGATCAACGGCAGAAGCTTGCGCACCTTTAATCTCCCCTTGCATGCCCTTGGTGTGCTCGTGACGTTAGGGGCACGTATGTGCGGAGGCGCTGCTGTGGGATGAACGGAAAGTGAAGCCCCGGCAGCCACAAGGGTGTTGGACTTGCGCGGAGGGGGGTCCGAGGCGGTATTGACACACCTGGATTCCTTACACTCACCCCTGCCCAAGATCACCATCCGGGGCCGCTAACCTTACGTGTCCGTCCTGGCCAGGGATTTACGGGCTTCAACTCACGCGAAGGGTTGCGCACATGGGCATTCTCACTCTCCTGCGGAACGCGTTCGGACGGTCACGCAAAGAGCGGGCCGCCGAGGCAGAGAGTGCGGAACAGGTTCCTTCGCAGGAACAGACCGCCTCCGAGGAGCGGGACCAGGAGTCGACCGGGGCCGCCCCCACGTCGACAGTCGCGCCGACCCCGGCGCCCGAACCGACGGTCCCGTCCCCCTCCCCCGAACCCACCCCGAGGGCCACCCCCACGGCCCAGGTCCCGGAACCCCGCCCGGCATCCCAGGACGAACACGACCTCGTCTCAGCGGCCTTCGACAACGTATCGGTCCCCAAGCCGACCCAGTCGACGGAGGATTTGCCTACGGAGACTCCGGAGACGCCCGAGCCGACCGCGAAGCCTGCCAAGGCTGCCAAGGCTGCCAAGGCCCTGGAGGCCGAGGCCGCCGAGACAACCGCGGACATCGAGCCGACCACGGAGGCCGCGGAAGCAGCGGAAGCAGCGGAAGCCGCGGAGGCCGCGGAAGCAGCAGAGACTGAGGCTGCGGCAGAGGCAGAACCCCAGGCCGAGGTGCCGCCGCAGGCCAAGGCGGAAGCCGAGCCCAAGGAAGAGGTCGGGCCCGAGGCCGAGGTGGCCGAGCCGACGGTAGTCGCGGTGGCCGAGGAGCCGACGTCGATGACGGCCGCCACGGAGCCTGCGGCGGAGCAGCCGGAGAACGAGCCGGTGGCGGAGGAGCCCACACCGGAAACGGCCGACGAGCCCGCGACCGCGCCGGAACCCGAGCCGACCACTGTCGCCGAACCCGAGGCCGCCGAGCCGACCGCTGCCGCCGACCAGCCCGAGGCCACTGAGCCTGCGGCTGAGGCCGACGAGCCCGAGGTCGCCGAGGTCAAGGCGGAGGTCGCCGCGCCGGCGACGGCGGAGGCCGACGAGCCCGCGGCCGCCGACGGCGAGGACGCCGCACAGGGGCCACTCGCGGCCGACAACGAAAGCCGCACGGGTGGTGCGGGTGGGAACGACTCGGCCGAAGGCGAAGCCGAGGCCAAGGCCAAGGCCGAGCCCGAGCCCGAGCCGGTCGCCGTCACCGACGAGCCCGCGCTCGCCGCGCCGGCGACGGCGGAGGCCGACGAGCCCGCGGCCGCCGACGGCGAGGACGCCGCACAGGGGCCACTCGCGGCCGACAACGAAAGCCGCACGGGTGGTGCGGGTGGGAACGACTCGGCCGAAGGCGAAGCCGAGGACGAGGCCGAGGTCACACCCGAGCCCGAGGCTCACCCGACCCCGACCCCGACCCCGACCTCAACCTCGACCCCCACCCCCACCCTCCCCGCCGGCCTCGCCACCGCCTACGCCGCGGCGGCCACCGCCCTGGAGGCAACCCAACTCACCACCACCCGAGCGAAGCTCTACCTCGTACTGGACCGCTCCGCGAGCATGCGCCCGTACTACAAGGACGGCTCCGCCCAGGCCCTCGCCGAGCAGACCCTCGCCCTCGCCGCCCACCTGGACCCCGAGGCCAAGGTCCACGTCGTCTTCTTCTCCACGGAACTGGACGGCACCGGCGAGCTGACCCTCACCGACCACGAGAACAAGATCGACGACCTGCACGCAGGGCTCGGCCGCATGGGCCGTACCAGCTACCACGCGGCGGTCGAAGCGGTCCTCACCCACCACGAGAAGGAAGCCGCGGACACCCCCGCCCTGGTCGTCTTCCAGACGGACGGCGCCCCGGACGCGAAGACCCCGGCCACCCAGTCCCTCACGGACGCGGCGAAGAACCACCCCGCCGTCTTCTTCTCCTTCGTCGCCTTCGGCGAGCCCGACAACAAGGCCTTCGACTACCTGCGCAAGCTGAAGACCCCCAACACGTCCTTCTTCCACGCGGGCCCGACCCCGCGCGAGCTGACGGACGCCGAGCTCTACGAAGGCGTACTGGCCACCTGGCGCCCGTAGGCCCCCTTCGGGGGGTGGAGCATCACGTCCACCCCCCGAAACGCATGTGAGTGGATCTTCGCGGGCCCAGTAGGATTTCGGGCATGGCGGCCACTGGAACCGAGAAGCAGGGTGGCAAGGCGTTCTACGTCTCCACCCCCATTTACTACGTCAACGACGCTCCTCACCTGGGCCACGCCTATACGACCGTCGCAGGCGACGTGCTCACCCGCTGGCACCGCCAGCGTGGCGAGAAGGTGTGGTACCTCACCGGCACGGACGAGCACGGTCAGAAGATCATGCGCACCGCGGAGGCGAACGGCGTCAGCCCGCAGCAGTGGGCCGACAAGCTCGTCGACGAGGCCTGGCGCCCCCTCTGGGAGCACCTGGAGATCGCGAACGACGACTTCATCCGCACCACGCAGCAGCGGCACACCGACCGCGTCCAGGAGTTCGTGCAGGACCTGTACGACAAGGGCGAGATCTACAAGGGCGGCTACGAGGGCCCGTACTGCGTCGGTTGCGAGGAGTACAAGCTCCCGGGCGAGCTGCTCGATGGCGAGGGCGAATTCGCAGGTCAGAAGCTGTGCCCGATCCACAAGAAGCCCGTGGAGATCCTCAGCGAGGAGAACTACTTCTTCAAGCTGAGCGCGTACGGCGACAAGCTCCTCGCCCTCTACGAGGCGAACCCGGGCTTCATCCAGCCCGAGTCCGCGCGCAACGAGGTCGTGAACTTCGTCCGGCAGGGCCTGCAGGACCTGTCCATCTCGCGCTCCACCTTCGACTGGGGCATCCCGATCCCGTGGGACCAGAAGCACGTGATCTACGTGTGGGTCGACGCGCTGCTGAACTACGCCACGGCGGTCGGTTACAACGAGAACCAGGAGAAGTTCGAGGCCACCTTCCCGGCCGACGTCCATCTGGTCGGCAAGGACATCCTGCGCTTCCACGCGGTGATCTGGCCCGCGATGCTGATGGCGCAGGGCCTCCCGCTGCCCGGGAAGATCGCCGCGAACGGCTGGCTGATGGTCGGCGGCGAGAAGATGTCGAAGTCGAACCTGACGGGCATCAAGCCGCAGGACCTGACCTCGCACTTCGGCGTGGACGCGTACCGCTGGTACTTCCTGCGCGCCATCGCCTTCGGCCAGGACGGTTCGTTCTCGTGGGAGGACTTCTCCGCCCGCTACACGAGCGAGCTGGCGAACGACTACGGCAACCTCGCCTCCCGCGTGGCCGCGATGGTCGGCAAGTACTTCGGCGGCGTCCTGCCCGAGGCCACCGCCGACAGTGAGGCGGAGAAGGCGCTGCACGACGGCCTGGCCACCGCGGTCGCGGTGGCCGACCGGAAGATCGGCGAGGAGCTGGACTTCCAGGGCGGCATCCTGGCCGTGTTCGACTTCGTCAAGCAGGTCAACGGCTACATCACGGAGCAGGAGCCGTGGAAGGTGGCCAAGGACGACAGTCCGGAGGGCAAGGCCCGCCTGGCCACGATCCTCTATACCGCCGCGGAGTCCCTGCGCGCCGTCGCCGTCCTGCTGAACCCGGTCATGCCGGACACCTCCCAGAAGCTGTGGGACTCGCTGGGCGCCGAGGCGGTCCTGGGTGCTCTCGCGGACCAGCGGGTCCAGGAGGCCGGCACCTGGGGCATCCTCCCGGCCGGTACGACGGTCACCAAGGGAGCGGTGCTCTTCCCGCGCCTGGAGGAGAAGCCGACCGCGTAGCGCGTCGACGACCGACCACGGGGTCCGGGAACGAGGAGTTCCCGGACCCTGGTCGGAAGATGTAGAGGAAGAGTCGTAGAGGTTCCCCCGACTCGGGCATGTTCCCGCCAAGCCGTATGGTTTCCGCCATGGCAGTCCCCAACGTCATTCCGATCGCCTACGAGCCGAAGCACCGCACCGAGTCCATCGGACGGTACGCGGACGGCCAGTTCCTCGCGTCGGTCACGTACGCCTTCCCCGAAGGGTTCCGTCTCGACGACGGCTGGGAAGAGCACAAACGCCTCTACACCGTGCTGCACACCTTCGACGCGGACGGCACCTACCGCGACTCGGACATCTGGTGTGCCGGCACCTGGGCGGAGCAGCAGCGCGACCCGTACGGCGACGACTCGGTCCTCACCCGGGCCCGCGTCCGCCTGGCGACCCTCCTGCGCAGTCTGCCCCGCCGCTCCTACACGGACATCGCGGTCCGCCCCTTCCGGCTCACCTTCGAGGGCGTGCTGTTCGGCCTGGTGATCCGCGAGGACAAGGACGAGGACGGCGAGCCGGAGACCTGGGCGGAGCTCTACCCGGACCGCCTGGCCTTCGCCGAGCCGTGGGACGGCACGTACGACACGTGACGACGCCTGACGGCTGGTGAACGCGAGGGCCGGGGGCTCGTGGTCACCCGGCCCTCGCGTGTTCGGGGGTGTTACTTCAGGACGCTCGCGCCCGTGGTCGTCGCGAGGGTCGTCGGCAGGTTCTTCGCCGAGGTCTCCAGGCCCGAGGTGAGGGCCGGGGTCCAGTTGACCGTGGTCTTCAGGTCCTTCGACGAGGCGGCGTTGTACGCGGCGACGACGTCGGTGACCGTGCCGTTGACGAGGTTGCCGGAACCCTTGACCGCGCCGGTTCCGTCGCCGCTGAGGAGCTTGGCGACCTTTCCGCCGGTCGGGACCTTCCAGTAGTTGTTCTCGGCGACGACCTGGGCCTTGGCACGGGAGTTGATGCTGTACTGCGTCGCGTAGCCGTTGAGGGTCGTGACGTCGTAGTAGTTGTTGTAGATGTGCACCTGGCCGACCCGGGCCAGCGGGGCGCGCTGGACGATGCCCTTCCAGATGTTGTGGTGGATGGAGACGCGCAGCTTGCCGGCGGGCTCGCTGTCGCTGCTGCCGATCAGCATCGTCTTGTCGTGGTTGGTGAACTGGTTGCGCGAGACGGTCACCAGGTCCGAGCTCTTGGTGATGTCCAGGGCGCCGTCGTGGATCTGGTACTCGCGGCCGTAGTACTTCGGGTTGGCGCTGTCCAGGTGGGGCGCGTCGGTGAACGTGTTGTGGTCCGCCCAGACGTGGGTCGCGCCGCGCAGCGTGACCGAGTCGTAGTTGGAGTTCCAGTTGCCGTCGTCACCGTCGGTCGGGTCCCACTGCGGGAAGCAGTCCTCGGTGCCGGCGAAGGTCAGGTTGCGGACGACGACGTTGTCCACGTTCTGGATCTGGAGCATGCCGCCGGAGATCCCGGCGTTGGTGCCCGGCACGCCGACGACGCTGGTGTTGGCCGGCACCTTGAAGACGATGTTCTTCGCCTGCTTGGTCTGGGCCGCGGCGCGGGCCTTCTCCTGGGTGCCCGAGGGCAGCTTGGAGGTGCCGTAGGACGAGGGGTCGTACGCCTTCAGGTAGGCGGAGAGCGAGTAGCCCGTGCCCGACGCGTAGTCGGCGCAGGTCAGCTTCTTGCCGGCGTCGTCGGTGTTGGCGTCGATCGTGCCCTTGATCTTGATGATCCGGGGGGTGGTGTCGGAGGCGGACCCCAGCGCCTTCACCAGCTGGGCGCGGGTGGAGACGGTGAAGGTGTGCGCGGCGTCGGCCTTGGTGCCACCGGTGGTGCCCGTGCCGGAGGAGGCCCAGCCGTCCTTGGCGGCGAGCGTCTGGTGGTACAGGTCGACGGTCCCGGCGTTCGCGTTCATCACGACGACACCGGCGCCGACGGCCGCGGCCACGGCTGCGGCGGAGACGACGAGGGCGCGGCGCGAGCGGAGGGACCGGCGGTGGGAGGGAGCTGCCACGGGGGATCCTTACGGGGAGGAGCGGACTTACGTCCTGTCAGTGGTCGCCGCCGCGTGAAGAGTTGCCGCGTGAAGAGGGTTTTTTCCGGGGCCGTCTCCGCCGGTCGATCAAACACCTTCACGATTCCCCCACCTCCCCCTTAAGGTGCGCATCGGGGACGAAGACCTCTCTCCGGGGAGGGATCACCACACATGGACCGGCGTCATCGTCAACTGGGGGATCTTCCATGGCACTCTTCGGCAACGCGCACCCGATCGACCCGGCGCAGGCGCAGCAGGACTACGCCCGTCTGCTGGGCCAGGGCGAGCATGTGCAGGCCGCCTTCCTGCTGATCCGCGACACCATCCTGTTCACGGACCGGCGGCTGATTCTCGTCGACAAGCAGGGGATCACCGGCAAGAAGACGGAGTACCACTCCATTCCGTACCGCAGCATCACGCACTTCGCGGTGGAGACCGCCGGCACCTTCGACCTGGACGCCGAGCTGAAGATCTGGGTGTCCGGCTCGTCCGTGCCGATCGAGAAGACGTTCACCAAGGGTGTGGACATCTACGAGGTGCAGGCGATCCTCACGCAGTTCGTGGCGAAGTAGCCCACCCTCGTCTGAGCCCGGGTCGCCCGGCCACCACCCGGTGACGGCCGGGTGACCGGATCCGCGCCGCCTCGCATCCGGACGCCCCTGGAGGGCAGCGCGCGGTGGGAGTACTCGTCGCCGGTGACGCCGCCGCGCCCGCCGAACCCCGCACGCCGGTCACCGCACCTGGTACGACTACCCGGTGGACCTTCTCGAACCCCACCTCCGGCTCCTCGCCGAGGTCTTCGACGTGGCCGCCGCCGGCGCCCCCTGGGCCCTGGCCGGCGGCTACGCGCTCCAGGCGCACGAGCTGCTCCAACGCCCGCACGCGAACGTGGACTTGGCGACCGAGAGCGCGGAGCCGATGCCCCGGCTCGCCGAGGCGCTGGGCGCGGCGCTCACCTCCCGGGGCGGCCACGAGGCGACGGTCCGGGACGCGGACCCGCTGTCCGCACACCTGGCCGTGCTGGACCGCGCCACGGACACGGTCCTCCGGTTGGCCCTGCACAAGGAGACCTTCTGGAGCCCGCCCGTCCCGACCCCGTACGGTCCGGCGCTCGCCCTCCCCGACGCGGTGGGCACGAAGGTGCGGGCGCTCTACGACCGCGGTCTGGCCGTCGACCTGATCGACGCGAGGGCGGCCTCGGCCCGCTTCACCCACCCCGACCTGGAGGAACTGGCCCGCCGCCACGCCCGGGACGACTTCGACCTGCCCACCCTCCAGACCCGGCTGACGGGCACGGACCACTACCCGGACACGGCGTTCACGGCGTACGGCCTGACCGAGGACCAGCTCATCGACCTGCGCGCGTGGGCCCAGAGCTGGTCGACGGACATCGCGGAGCGGCTGCTGGAGGAGGGGGCGTCACCGGACGAGTGACCGGGACGCAACGGTGCACGGGACGCCCCCGCCGCCGCCCGGATCAGCTGGAAGAGGCCGACGCCTCGGCCGACGCCGTCTCGGACGCGCCCGGCTGGACCGCGTCGTCGGTGCCCTCGTGGGTGGCGTCGGGCTCGACGCCCATCGTGATCGAAGCCACGACACCCTTGGCGATGTTCTTCTTGTTGTACTTCAGCGTGAGCAGACCGCCCTGGACACCGCTCTGGTCGTAGATCGTGTCCTCGGTGAGCGTGGTGCGCTCGGTGGTGCTGGTCGAGTACGGCTCCACCTCGGCCGAGGCGAGCACGGACTCCTCGTCGAAGAAGAACTGGCCCGTGTGGCAGGTGTTGCCACCCTCGTAACCGGCGTCGGTCCACTCGCCGTTGACGTGCACCTTGGTGTGGATGTGCACCGTGCGGCCGCGGTACCAGCCCGGGAAAACCGTCTTGAAGGTGACGCGTCCCTGCCTGTCGGTCTTCCAGGTCCCCCGCAGATAGCGCTCGTCGTCGGTGGGCTCCTCGTGCGCGCCGCCACCGCCACCGCCGGACGGCGGCTCGCCGGTCGGGGTGCCGGTCGGCGCGTCGGTCGGCGTGCCGGTCGGGGTCCCGGACGGCGCGTCGGTGGGGGCGCCGCCGCCACCACCGGTGGAGAGGCTCTCGTAACCGGAGTAGATGCCGAGGGCGTCGCAGTGCCAGACGTCGACGGCGGCGTTCGCGAGGGGCTTGCAGGTCTCGGAGTCGATCACCTTGAGGGCGAGGGTGAGCGGGATGCCCTCCTTGTCCTCGGTGATGTCCTGGCGCAGCTTGTCCGCGTCGATGTAATACGGGCCTTCGGTGGTCTCGGAGGTGAGCTTGTAGCAGACCTCGCCGGCGGAAGCGGCGGCCTTGGGCTTGTGCCCGCTCTTCTCCCCGGCGAAGGCACCGGCGGCGAGCGCCCCGCCCGCCCCGACGGCGACGGCCGCGCCCGCACCGGCCACGACCACCTTGCGTCGGGTCAGATCACGCTTGTGCCTGGGGCCCTGTCGGTCATTCTCGGCACCGGCTGTGTTTGCTGGGTTTCCTGAGTTTCCCGTCATGGCCGCGAAGCTAGGAGGCGGGCCTGTCAGAGGCGTGGGAACGACCTGTGGAATTCCAAGGGCAGGCAAAAAGCGCCGGGCTCCGGGTCTGTTTTGAGCCTACTCATGGTAAAGCGATTGGTGAGGCTTCCTTACTTTTATCTCCCGCCTCCGCGCGCGACTCGGCGCCGTCCGACGCCACCCGGAAGCAGCACTTGACGTCACCCGGAAGCGCCGCCCGGCACCCGCCCGAGCATCGCCCGGAAGCAGCATCTGACGTCACCCGGAAGTCCCGACTGGCGCCACCTGGAGCACCTCCTGGCACCACCTCCGCGCCACGAGGTGCCACGGGGTGCCATGTGGCGCGATGCGGGTGCCATCGGGTGCCACCGGGCGCCATTCGATGCCACCAGAAACCCATGAGTGCGTATGGCGCCATGATGACCCAAACAAGTGCCATCGCATTTCCGCAGGTCAGCGCGATATCGTCAGCCAATGACGCAGAGATGCCGCTGCACGGCTTGCACATGGCGCCATTGTGGTGCCATCATGGCGTCATGGACCTCACCCCGTACGTCGACACCCTCCGCCGCGAACTCGCGGTGGCCGCCGAAGCCGGCGGTGACGAAGCCCGCGAGCTGGCGGAGCGGCTCACCGCTCCCCTGGAGTCGGCGACCCGGCTGACCATGCTCCATGTGCTTTCCGCAGCCACGGACGAGATCACCCGCGATCTCGCCCCCGGCTCGGTCGACGTACGGCTGCGCGGGCTCGACCCTCAGTTCGTGGTGACACTCCCACTCGGCGACGGCGGGGCCATCGCGGAGCCGGTCGCGCCCACCGAACCGCTCAAGGCTCCGGCCGAAGGCGACGAGGGCGGCACCGCCCGCGTCAACCTGCGCCTGCCGGCCCACCTCAAGGCCCGCGCCGAGGAGGCCGCGACCCGCGAGGGCCTGTCGGTCAACGCGTGGCTGGTGCGCGCCGTGTCGGCCGCGGTCGACGGTGGCGCCCGGGCGCCGCGCACGACGGAGAAGACCCAGGCCCTCGGACAGAGCTTCACGGGCTGGGTGCGCTAGCCCCGCTCCCGCTCGCACCCCACCACACCGCACCGCACCGCACCCGCACCACCTCACCCACACCACGTCCCACCAGCGGGGACGCCCAGAAGACCCAAGAGGACGGGACAGCCATGCCTTCTTTCGACACTCCCGAACCGATCTCGGTCACCGCACGCGTGGACGCCGGTTCGCTCCAGTTCACCGCGACCGACCGCCCCGACACCGTCGTCGAGGTGCGACCCCGCGACCCGGAGAAGGACCTGGACACACGGGCGGCCGCCCAGACCGAGGTCACCTACGCGAGCGGTGTGCTGACCATCAGGACGCCCAAGCCCACGCTGTTCGGCCTCGGCCGCACGGGCACCGTCGACGTGACGGTGGACCTGCCCACGGGCTCACGCCTCGACACGACCGGCGCCTGGACCCAGGTGATCGGCGAGGGCCGGCTCGGCGAGGTCCGCGTGAAGAACTCGGCCGGCGACGTCCGCCTCGACACCACGGGCCCGCTGGAGCTGACCGCCTCGCACGGCACGATCACCGTGGACCGCGTCGAGGGCTCCGCCGAGATCACCGCCAGCTCCGGCAGCATGCGCGTCGGCTTCGTCGACGGCTCCGCCGTCCTGAAGAACTCGCACGGCAGCACGACGGTCGGCGCCGTGACCGGCGAACTGCGGGTGAGCGGCGCCAACGGCGACATCGACATCACGCGCGCCGAGGACTCGGTCACCGCCACCACCGCCCACGGCACCCTGCGGGTCGGCGAAGTGGTCCGCGGCACCGTCCAGTTGGAGACCTCCTACGGCGCCATCGACGTCGGCATCCGCGAGGGCACGGCCGCCTGGCTCGACGTCAGCTCCGACTCCGGCCAGGTGCGCAACACGCTCACCGCGTCCGAGTCCCCGGAGAAGACCGAGGACACCGTGAAGATCCGCGCCCGCACCCGGTACGGCAACATCCACGTCCGCCGCACCAAGGCCTGAGCACCGCGCTCGACCAGCCCCGCCCCCACCCACCTCGAGCCTTCGAACGGAGGGCCCCATGCCTTCTTCTGTCATGCCCACGCCCAGTCGGGGTGACGGTCACTCGTCGCCGATCGCCGTCTCCACCATCGGGCTGCGCAAGTCCTACGGCGACAAGACCGTCCTCGACGGCATCGACCTGCGCATCCCGGCCGGTTCCGTGTTCGCGCTGCTCGGGCCGAACGGCGCCGGCAAGACCACGGCCGTCAAGATCCTGTCCACGCTCATCGCCGCCGACGGCGGACAGGCCCAGGTCGCGGGTCACGACCTGGCGGCCGATCCGCAGGCGGTGCGTGCCGCGATCGGTGTCACCGGGCAGTTCTCCGCCGTGGACGGGCTGATCACCGGCGAGGAGAACATGCTCCTCATGGCGGACCTGCACCACCTGTCCAAAGCCGAGGGACGACGGGTCACCGCCGCCCTGCTGGAACGCTTCGACCTGGTCGAGGCCGCCAAGAAACCCGCCGCCACCTACTCCGGCGGCATGAAACGCCGCCTCGACATCGCCATGACCCTCGTCGGCAGCCCACGGATCATCTTCCTCGACGAGCCGACCACCGGCCTCGACCCACGCTCCCGGCACAACATGTGGCAGATCATCCGCGAGCTGGTCGCCGACGGCGTCACCGTCTTCCTCACCACCCAGTACCTGGAAGAAGCCGACGAACTCGCCGACCGCATCGCCGTCCTCAACGACGGAAAGATCGCCGCCGAAGGCAGCGCCGAAGAACTCAAACGCCTCATCCCCGGCGGGCACGTCCGGCTCCGCTTCACCGACCCCGCCGCCCACCGCTCCGCCGCCCGCGCCCTGGGCGAGGTCACCCGGGACGACGAGGCACTCACCCTGCAGATCCCCAGCGACGGCACCCAGCGCGACCTGCGCACCGTCCTCGACCGGCTCGACACGGCCGGCATCGACGCCGACGAACTGACCGTGCACACCCCCGACCTCGACGACGTCTTCTTCGCCCTGACCGCCTCCACCGTGCCGCTCCGGTCCAGCCGGCCCGACCAGCCCAAGGAGAACGCCCGATGAGCTCCCTCTCCCTCGCCGTACGCGACTCGACGACCATGCTGCGCCGCAACCTCCTGCACGCCCGGCGCTACCCGTCGATGACACTGAACCTGCTGCTCACTCCCGTCATGCTGCTGCTGCTCTTCGTCTACATCTTCGGCGACGCGATGAGCGCCGGCATCGGCGGCGGCGACGCCGACCGCTCCGCGTACATCGCCTACCTCGTGCCCGGCCTGCTGCTGATGACCATCGGCTCCACCACGATCGGCACCGCCGTCTCCGTCTCCATGGACATGACCGAAGGCATCATCGCCCGCTTCCGCACCATGGCCATCCACCGCGGCTCGGTCCTCTTCGGACACGTCGTCGGCAGCGTCATCCAGTGCGTCATGAGCGTGACCCTCGCCGGAGCCGTCGGCGTGGCCATCGGCTTCCGGTCCACGGACGCCACGGCCCTGGAATGGCTGGCCGCCTTCGGACTGCTCGTGCTCTTCGCCACCGCGCTCACCTGGATCGCCGTCGGCATGGGCCTGTCCAGCCCGAACGCCGAAGCGGCCAGCAACAACGCCATGCCGCTGATCTTCCTGCCGCTCATCTCCAGCGCCTTCGTCCCGGTCGACGCGATGCCCGGCTGGTTCCAGCCGATCGCCGAGTACCAGCCCTTCACCCCGGCCATCGAAACCCTCCGCGGACTCCTGCTCGGCAGCGAGATCGGCCACAACGGATGGCTCGCCGTCGCCTGGTGCCTGGGACTGGCGGTACTCGGCTACTTCTGGTCCAGGTCGCTGTTCGACCGCGACCCGAAGTAACCCGAAGTAGGGAGAAGGACCGGTCAGCATCAGCAGCGTGCGGGCATGCGCCCGAAGCTCGTCCCGCTGCGGGGCGGCGCACTCCGGCCCCGCGTCGGCGTACGCCGCCCCGCAGCCGTTCACGCGGCGGCACCGAGGGAGGGGCGGCGCGTGGAGGGCCGCCCCGCGAACAGGGCAAGGCAGACACAGCAAGGCAGGCGCGGCGAGGCAGATACGGCGAGGCAGGCCAGGCAGGCGCGGCGAAGGTCGTCTAGCGGGACGGGACCGCGCAGGCCGCGCCGACCGCCGGGACACGGGCGGCACGGGGGAGCGCGGGTCCGTCCACGGCCGAGGCCGGTTGTCCCAGCGCCGCACGGGCCGCCCGTAGATGCTCCAGCCCTTCCTTCGCCACCCGTGTGACCTCCTCGTACTCCCCCGCCGTACGGGCCCCGGACAGCCGGTCGCGCGCCGTGCGATGGCACTCCGCCGCGCTGGTCAGCGCCCGGCCCGCCGTCTCGTCCGCACCCGCCCAGGCCCGCGCGCCCGGCGGGACGAGACCGCCGCCCAGCCGGATCAGCCAGTGGTTCGCCTCCGCCTCCGCATCCAGGTCGGACAGTCCGGAGGGGCCCGACGCACCGGACCGACCCGGACGCCCGAGCCGCCCGGACCGATCGGGGCGATCGGGGCGATCGGGGCGTCCGGGCCGACCGGCCGGGCGTCGGGTGCGACGCGCGCGGCGCTGGGCCACCACCCCCGCCACCGCGCCGACGATCAGCAGCACCGACAGCGTGATCATGAACCCCGTGGATCCCATGGCTGGCTTCCTCCCTTGCCCCGTCGGCCCGTGCCGGCGTACCGCTATGAGACGACGCGGCGCTGTGCTCCCGCCTCGGGCTTCCTGTGCGCCTCCGGTGAGGTGTCCAGGAGCGGTTCGGAGGCCGCGTGGGCCCCGCGGATGTACCTCGCCGCGACCACCGCCAGCAGCGACGCCGCCGACAATGTGTACAGGCCGCCGTTCGTGCTGCCGGTCGTGTCCTTGAGGTAGCCGAAGAGCGTGGGGGAGAAGAAGCCACCCAGGTTGCCGATGGAGTTGACCAGCGCCAGGCCCGGCGCCGCGATCCTCAGGTCGAGCCCCGACTGCGCCATCGGCCAGAAGAGCGTCGCCGCGCACTTCGAGCCGACCCCGGCCAGCGTGATCGCCGCGAGGCCGAACCAGGGGGAGCCCAGCGTGGCCAGAAACGTGCCCGTCGCCGACAGCACCAGGGTGATCGCCAGATACGGACGGCGGTCCGGGGCACGGTCGGTGAAGTGGCTCATCGAGTACATGGCGATCATGGAGCAGACCGCCGGGATCGCGGACAGCAGCCCGACCTGGAAGGACGACAGTCCGCCGATGTCCTCGATCAGGCTCGGCAGCCAGAAGGTGATCGCGTAGCCGGTGAGCGTCATCGCGAAGAACGCGCCGGTCAGCAGCGCGACCTGTGGATGGAAGAGCAGCTTGAACCGTGACTGGTGCGGGGCGCGGCTGCGGGCCTCCCGGTCCTCGGCCACCGCCGCGCCGAGCACGTCCTTCTCCTCCCGCGTGAGCCAGCGCGCGTCCTCGATCCGGGAGACGAGGAAGAACCCGGCGACGATCCCGACCACGACCGAGAACGCGCCCTCCAGCCCGAACATCCACCGCCAGCCGGCGACCCCGCCCGCGCCGTGCAGCTCGAGCAGCGCCCCGGTGACCGGGCCGGTCACGATGCCCGCCGCCGCCGAACCGCCGAGGAAGATCGCCGTCGCCCGGCCCCGGCTCGCGTCGGGCAGCCACTGCGTGATGTAGAGCATCGCGCCGGGGAAGAAGCCGGCCTCCGCGACGCCGAGCAGGAAGCGCAGCGAGTAGAACATGGTCACGTTGTGGATGAAGCACATCGCCACGATCACCAGACCCCAGGTGATCATGATGCGGGTCAGCCAGACCCGGGCGCCGAAGCGCTCCAGGAGCATGTTGCTGGGCACCTCGAACAGGGCGTACCCGATGAAGAACAGGCCCGCCCCGAGGCCGTAGGCGGTGGCGCTGATACCGACGTCGGCCTGGAGCTCGTCCTGGACGAAGCCCACGTTCGTCCGGTCGAGATTGTTGACCAGGAGCATCAGGACCAGGATCGGCATCATCCGGCGAAGGAACTTGCCCACCGCCCGGCTCTCGGCGCCGTTCCCGGCCCCGTTCTCAGCCCCGCTCTCGGGTTCTGACATCGTTGTCTCCCCATCATGCTGTTCACATACTTGAACTACTGTTATGTATGTGGGAACGATATGGAGGCAACGACTCCGGGTCAATGAGTTGTTCATACACCCACATACGTGAATGACCCATGAAGAGAGCCACGCCCCCGACACGCAGGTCGGGGGGCGTGGCCCGGAGAAATCCGTCAGCTGTCGGAGGCCGAAGGTGAAGCCGAGGCCGAGGCGGAATCAGACGCCGAAGGCGAAACTGACGTGCTCGGCCGCGGCGGCGCACCCTGGCCGTCCTCCGTCGCCTCCGGGTCCACCCCGACCGTGAGCGACCCGTGGACGCCCCTCGCGATGTCCCGCTTGTCGTAGCGCAACTTCAGCAGACCGCCCTGGGTGCCGCTCTGGTCGTAGATCGTGTCCTCGGTGAGGGTCGTGCGCTCCGCGGCGTTGCTCGCGTACGGCTCCACCACCGCCGAGGCGAGCACCGACTCCTCGTCGAAGAAGAACTGACCGGTGTGGCAGGTGTGCCCGCCCTCGTAACCGGCGTCCGTCCACTCGCCGTCCACGTGCACCTTGACGTGGATATGGACGCACCGGCCGCGGTACCAGCCCGGGAATACCGTCCGGAAGGTCACCTGGCCGTGCCGGTCCGTTCGCCAGGTGCCGCGCAGATAGCGGCTGTCGTCCGTGGGCTCCTGGTGGCCGCCTCCCGGGGGTGCCCCGGTGGGCGCCCCCGTCGGAGGTTCGCCGGTCGGGGGTTCGCCGGTCGGAGCGGGACCGCCGCCACCGCCGTTGCCCTGGTCCTCGTAGCCCGAATACACCCCCGCCGCATCGCAGTGCCAGATGTCGACGGCCGCGTCCCGGATCGGCCTGCACGTCTCCGAGTCGATCACCTTCAGTCCGAGGAGGAGCGGGATGCCCGCCCGGTCCTCCGTCACGTCCCGGCGGATCTTGTCGGCGTCGATGTAGTAGGGGCCCTCGACCGTCTCCGAGGTCAGGCGGTAGCAGACCTCCCCGCCGGTGCCGGTGCCGGTCCGAGCCGGTCTGCCGTGCCCGTCGGCGGCGCTCGCGGCGAAGGCGGTGCCGCCCAGGCCCGCCGCCGCGATGCCGCCCGCGGCGACGGCCACGACCTTACGACGTGATAAGTCCTGTTCGCTGTGTGGTTTCTGAGATCCCGTCATGAGGCCGGGACGCTAGGGACGAAACCTGTCAGCAGCATAGGGAAGAGCTGTCAGTTGCCGGGGAAAACGAAAGTGGCCCGGAACCGACGTAGGTTCCGGGCCACTCCGCGAAAGGGCCTGCCGATACCGCTCGTGCGTGCTACTTCGGCTGCGGCTTGCGCACCGACAGGTGCAGTTCCCTCAGCCGGGCCTCCTCCAGCTCCGTCGGCGCGCCCATCATCAGGTCCTGGGCGTTGCCGTTGAGCGGGAAGGCGATCGTCTCGCGGATGTTCGGCTCATCGGCCAGCAGCATCACGATGCGGTCGACGCCCGGCGCGATACCGCCGTGCGGCGGGGCGCCGAAGCGGAACGCGCGCAGCATGCCGGCGAACTTCTCCTCGACCGTCTCCCGGTCGTAGCCCGCGATCTCGAACGCCTTGAGCATGATCTCCGGCTCGTGGTTCCGGATCGCGCCGGAGGACAGCTCCACGCCGTTGCAGACGATGTCGTACTGCCAGCCCAGGATGTCCAGCGGGTCCTGGGTCTCCAGGGCCTCCAGACCGCCCTGCGGCATCGAGAACGGGTTGTGCGAGAAGTCGATCTTGCCGGTCTCCTCGTCCTTCTCGTACATCGGGAAGTCGACGATCCAGCAGAAGCGGAAGACGTTCTCCTCGAAGTGCCCGGCACGCTTGGCGGCCTCGACCCGCACCGCGCCCATGATCTTCGAGACCTCGTCGTACTCGCCCGCGCCGAAGAACACCGCGTGGCCGGCGGCCAGCGACAGGCGCTTGGTCAGCTCGGCGACGTTCTCCTCGGTCAGGAACTTCGCGATCGGACCGGTCAGCGAGCCGTCCTCGGCCACCCGGACCCAGGCCAGACCCTTCGCGCCCAGCGTCACCGCGAAGTCGCCGAGCTGGTCGAAGAACTTACGGGACTGCGCGGCGACGTCCGGCACCGGCAGCGCACGGACGTGCTTGCCCGCGAAGGCCTTGAACTCCGAGCCCTCGAAGATGTCGGTGATGTCGACGAGTTCCAGCTGAGCCCGCAGGTCCGGCTTGTCGGAGCCGTACTTCAGCATCGACTCGCGGAACGGGATGCGCGGGAAGGGGGAGGTGACGTGGCGGCCGCCGCCGAACTCCTCGAACAGCTCCGTCATGAGCTTCTCGATCGGCTGGAAGACGTCCTCCTGCTCGACGAAGCTCATCTCGACGTCGAGCTGGTAGAACTCGCCCGGCGAGCGGTCCGCGCGCGCGTCCTCGTCGCGGAAGCAGGGCGCGATCTGGAAGTAGCGGTCGAAGCCCGAGATCATCAGCAGCTGCTTGAACTGCTGCGGGGCCTGCGGCAGCGCGTAGAACCGGCCCGCGTGCAGACGGGACGGGACGACGAAGTCGCGGGCGCCCTCGGGGGAGGTCGCAGACAGGATCGGCGTCGCCATCTCGTTGAAGCCCAGCGCCGTCATCTTGTGCCGCATCGCCGAGATGACCGACGTGCGCAGCATGATGTTGCGGTGCATGCGCTCACGGCGCAGGTCCAGGAAGCGGTACTCCAGGCGCCGCTCCTCGTTGACCCCGTCCTCGGCGTTGATCGTGAAGGGCAGCGGCTGGGCAGCGCCGAGCAGCTCGACCTCGCCGACCTCGACCTCGACCTCGCCGGTCGGCAGGTCCGCGTTGACGTTCTCCGAGCCGCGCGAGACGACCTTGCCGTCGATGCGGACCGTCGACTCCTTGGTCAGCCGGTCGAGGGTCTCGTACGCGGGCGTGCCCGGACGGGCGACGAGCTGCGTGATGCCGTAGTGATCCCGCAGATCGATGAAGAGGATGCCGCCCAGGTCGCGCCGATTGTGCAGCCAGCCGCTCAGCCGGACGTCGGTGCCGACGTCAGAGGCGCGGAGCTCGCCGCAGGTGTGGGACCTGTACCGATGCATCGTCGTTCATCCAGTCTTCGCGGATCGGGGGCGTGTTTCACGTGAAACAACCCCCAGCGTACCGGGCGGTCACTGATCACCTCCCCTCAATACGGGTGCGGCGATCAGTGGCACTTCTCCATCCCATCTTCCTAAAGTGGGGCAATGCGCACTCGCGAGCCGTTGCCCGCCGTGGGGGAGGTCCTCGCCTCCCTCGCGACCGGCCTGTGGCACTGGGACACCGCCACCGGGCTGGTCACGGTCGACGCCGAGGCAGCCCGGCTGCTCGGGCTGCCCCCGGAGGAGACGGTCCTCACCGAGGCCCAGACCCGGGCCCGCCTCCACCCCGTCGACTGGAACGAGATCACCGGGGTGATCCAGCTCGCCGTCGCCGAGGGCACCCTCGCCGAGGTGCGCATCCGGATCATGGACGACCGCGGACGGGTCGTCCGGGTCGTGCGCAGCCGCTCCAAGCCGGCCTTCGACCCGGTGAAGAAGGCGTACGAGCTGATCGGCACCCTGCAGGAGGTGACCGAGCCGACGCCGGGCACCCCCGCGGGGCGGACCGCCGTCACCGGCGACTGGCGGCGCTCACGCGAGGCGTTCCTGCTGGACGCGGGCCGGGCGCTGGCGGAGGCGCGGTCCACCGAGGAGGTGCTGAGGGTCGCGGCGGCCCTGTCCATGCCGGGCTTCTCCCCCGACGGACTGGCCGTCTTCGGCGTGGAGGGCGAGCGGTTGACGATCATCGGCCACCACGGACACCGGTCCGGCGACGACGACCCCTTCAGTCAGATGTCCATCCATACGGACTATCCGGCCGCCGAAGTCGTGCGCACCGGACGAGCCGTGTATCTGTCCTCCCCCGAGCGGTACAAGGAGCGCTACCCGCTCACCTGGCCGCTGGCCGCGCACTTCGGCCGTCACTCATGGGCGTTCCTGCCGCTGACGGTGGCCGGCCGCACGATGGGCGCCTGGATGGCCGGCTTCGCGTACCCGGTGGCGTTCACCCCGGACGAGCGGTCCGTGCTGACGACGGTCGCGCGCATGCTCGCCCAGGCCCTCACCCGCGCCGGCGCGGCGGAGACCCAGCGCGAGCTGACCGACGGCCTCCAGCGCTCCATGCTCCCCACCCTCGGCCCCGAGATACCGGGCATGACCCTCGCCGCCCGCTACATACCGACCGGCGGCGGCCTTCAGGTCGGCGGCGACTGGTACGACATGATCCCGCTGCCGAGGGGCCGCTTCGCCCTGGTCATCGGCGACGTCCAGGGCCACGACGTCCGCGCCGCGGGGCTCATGGGCCAGCTGCGCATAGCGGTACGGGCGTACGCCGCCGAGGGCCACCGCCCCGACGCCGTCCTCTCCCGCGCCTCCGGCTTCTTCCACGGCCTCACCGACACGGATGGCGGAGCCGGGGCCGATCCGCGTTTCGCCACCTGCCTGTACATAGAGGTGGACCCGGTGACCGGGGTCCTGGAGACCGCCCGGGCCGGACATCTGGACCCCACGATCCGTATGTCCGACGGCACCGTGCTGGTCCGCGCCACCGCCGGTGGCATGCCCCTCGGCATCGACCCGGACGCCGACTACCCCACCACCCGGCTCGCCCTGGAACCCGGCGAGGCGCTGATGCTCTGCACCGACGGCCTGCTGGAGACCGGCGGCCACGACCTCGACACCGGCTGGCGACGCGTCCGCAAGATCCTCGAGGCACACCAGGGCGACCTGGAGGAGCTGGCCGACGCCCTGGTCCAGGCGGTGCACGGCCCTTCCTCTCACCACACCACGGGCCCTCTCGCGGACCGCCGCGAGGACGACATCGCCGTGCTGCTCCTGTGCCGCCAGGGCGAGGGCTGCTGCGGCCCGGGGGCCGCTCCCGTGCCGGTCCGGCAGCCCGTGCGGCGCTCGATGCTGACGGTCGCGCAGGCCGAGCCCGAACGGATCGCCGTGGCCCGGCAGCAACTGCGGGAGCTGCTGCACGACTGGACCTGCGAGGACCAGGTCGACTCGGCGGTCCTGCTCGTCTCCGAGACGCTGACGAACGTCCTCGTCCACACCGACGCGGACGCGCTGCTCGTCGCCGAGGTCACCGGCGCCCCCGGCGAACGCCTGCTCCGTATCGAGGTCACCGACGCCGGCGACGACCTCCCCCACAAGCGCCGCCCCGGCGAACTGGCCTCCTCGGGGCGTGGCCTGGTCCTCATCGAACTGCTCGCGGACACGTGGGGGGTGGCACCCCGGGGCGAGGGCAAGAGCATCTGGTTCGAGCTCTACGAGTTCGGCGATCCCTCGGCGGGAGCCCTGTGACGCGTCCGTAGTTCGTGCAGGACCCCGAAGGCGGCGGCCGTCACGGGCACGGCGAGCAGCATGCCCAGGATCCCGGCCACGGACGCCCCGGCCGTGATGGCCACCATCACCACCGCCGGATGCATCTGCACGGTACGGCTCTGGATCACCGGCTGCAGCACATGCCCCTCCAGCACCTGCACCGCCAGCACCACCCCGAGCGCCCACAGCGCGATGACGAAGCCCCGGTCGGCGAGCGCCACCAGCACGGCGACGGCCCCGGAGAGAAAGGCACCGAGATAGGGGATGTACGCCCCGACGAAGACCAGGGCACCCAGCCCGACCGCCCCCGGCACATCGAGGACGAGCAGTCCGAGGGTGATGCACACGGCGTCGATGAACGCGATGAAGGTCGTGCCCCGCATGAACCCCTCCACGGCCCGGAAGGCCCGCCGGGCCATGGCCTCCAGGGTGTCGCCGGTACCGCGTGGGGCGACGGAACGCAGCGCGCCGACCGCCCGGTGCGAGTCGCGCAGAAAGAAAAAGACGAGCAGCAGCGCGAGCACGGCCATGGCGATGCTCTCGCCGACGACACTCACCCCGCTGATGACATTGGACGCGGCCGTCCCCCCGAACTTGGTCAGCAACTCCTTCGCGTTGGACGCGAGGTCGTCGAGCGAGGTCCCGGCGGCCCCGAAGTGCTCGGCGATACCCCGCGCCGCCGACCTGAGCGCGGCGACGATCTGATCCCCGCTGTCGATCAGCGCGGCGACGACGATGTACACCGCCCCGCCGACCACGGCGACGACGGCGACACACGTCAGCCCCGCCGACACCGACCGGGGCACCCCCACCTCCACCAGCCGCCGGTACAGCGGCCTGAGCAGCGCGGTCCCGAGCAGCGCGAGCAGGACGGGCGTGACGGCCGTACGGAGCTCGGCACACAGCCGGATCCCCACGTACCCGACACCCGACGCCAGCAGGATCACGGCACACCAGGCGGCGAACCGGCGCGCGGGAACGGGGAGCAGGTGCACGGGTCCAGCGGATCACGGACCCGCCGGGTTGTCCTGACCGGACGGCCGCCCGGGTGACGGGACATGACTCGGACTCAGAATCGAACGTCCGCTCCTAAAGGGTGAACATCCTTGCCAGCGAGGCCAGTTGCGGTGGCATATGCCTATTTTCCATGGCGGAGGTGATGCTCGATGTACGAGCAGAACAACACACCGCCGCCGGACCGGTCGGCGGCACAGCAGGACGCGATCGAGATCAGTGACTTCGTCTACGCGGCGACCGGCGCACGGGTGCGCAGGCTCACCACGCCGGACGGGACGCACTGGTTCCCGGCAGTCGACGTGTGCAGGAATCTGGGCTACGCACACGTCGGATCCGCTCTGCGCAACATTGCCGACGCAACCAACTTCGACAGTGTCGAGAGTGTGCTCCTGAAGCACACTCTCGACGTTCCCGCAGGTCGGAAGTGGCGCCGAGACATGAAACTCGTCAGCCTCCAGGGCTTGATCCTTTTGGTCAACGCCTGCACCAAGCCGGAGGCCCAGCCCTTCAAAACCTGGGTCGCAGGAGTCATCGCCACCATCCAACGCGACGGCTCCTACTCCCTGGAACCGGCCGCCGTGCAACCCGCCCTCGTCGGCGGCACCGCGTACGCCATGCCCGAGCAAGTCGTCGACGCCATCGTGCGCCTCGAAGAACGCAACATGCAGATGGACGAGAGGCTGGCGGCCTTCGCCGGCGAGCGCAACGACCTGCTGCGGCAGATCAACGACAGCCTCCAGGGCATCGCAGCGGCTCTCAAGCGTCCCGACGACCGCTCCCGGCCCTCACCGGCTCCGGAACTGACGCCTCAGCAACTCCTCGCCAAGTGGAGGGCGAAGAATCTCGTCATCGCTGAGGATGTTCACACGGTGGGCGCCTACCTGGCCCCGGCCCTGCTGCACGGCGGGGCCCGGTATCGCGTGGAAGAGATCACCGCCCACACAGGTCTGTCGCACGAGCGCGTACACGACTGCTTGCAGCTGCTGTTCGAGCAGGGGTGTGTGCGGCATGCGGGCCGTGCACCGGACGGGAGCCCGATCTGCGTACTGCCGTAACGCCGTAGCGGGACCGGACTGACAAGGGCCCGAAGTCGCAAACCTAAGTTGCGGCTTCGGGCCTTGTCACACCGTAGCGGTTTCGGCGGGGCCGGAGGGCTAGATGCCCTCCGCCGTCATCCCGTGCACCGCCGGAATCGTGCCCAGCCGGCCCTTCTGGAAGTCGTCGAAGGCCTGCTGGAGCTCGTCCTTGGTGTTCATCACGAACGGGCCGTAGTGGGCCATCGGCTCACGGATCGGCTGCCCGCCCAGCAGCACGACCTCCAGGTCAGGCGTGTGCGAGTCCTGCTTCTCGTCCGCGCGGACCGTCAGAGAGGAACCCGCGCCGAAGACCGCCGTCTGACCCAGGTGGATCGGCCGGCGCTCGGCGCCGACCGAACCGCGGCCGGCCAGGACGTACGCGAGACCGTTGAAGTCCTCACGCCACGGAAGAGTGAGTTCCGCGCCCGGCGCGAGGGTCGCGTGGACCATCGTGATGGGGGTGTGGGTGATGCCGGGACCGGCGTGGCCGTCCAGCTCGCCCGCGATGACCCGCAGCAGCGCGCCGCCGTCCGGGCTCGCCAGGAGCTGTACATGGCCGCCGCGGATGTCCTGGTACCTGGGCGCCATCATCTTGTCCTTGGCCGGCAGGTTCACCCAGAGCTGGAGGCCGTGGAAGAGACCGCCGGACATGACCAGCGACTCCGGCGGCGCCTCGATGTGGAGGAGACCCGAGCCGGCCGTCATCCACTGGGTGTCGCCGTTGGTGATGGTGCCGCCGCCGCCCTGGCTGTCCTGGTGGTCGAAGATCCCGTCGATGATGTAGGTGACGGTCTCGAAGCCGCGGTGCGGGTGCCAGGGGGTGCCCTTCGGCTCACCCGGCGCGTATTCCACCTCGCCCATCTGGTCCATCATGATGAACGGGTCGAGGTGGCGGTAGTTGATCCCGGCGAACGCACGGCGTACCGGGAAGCCCTCACCCTCGAAACCGCTGGGCGCGGTCGTGACGGTGAGCACGGGACGTGCGACCGCGTCGGCCGATGCGGTGACGCGCGGCAGGGTCAGCGGGTTCTCGACGGTCACTGCGGGCATGTCCGTACCTCCTTGGGCGACGTACGTCCCAGTTTAGTTGAGCATTGAACTTTCTGCTACCCGTAACGATGGAAGCCCGGAGGACATTCCCGCGGAGAGGCGACCGCGCAGGGGCAGTGGCGCGGGGGAACCCTATGACATGGCTGTGAAGGGCATGAGGCATCCACCGGACACCCGAGGGACGGCCGGTAAGAAGGAGAAGGAAGCAGAAGGAGGGAGAAGACGGGACGAGAAGACAGGGGGAGAAGAGAGGAGCGGAAGCGAATGAGAGGGAGAGGGAGAGGGAGAACCCTCAGCCGTACATCCGCCGCATCGCGAACTCGACCATCTGCTCGACCGCCTTCGCGTCGAAGACCATCCGGTGCTCACCCTCCATGTCGAGGACGAAGCCGTACCCGGTGGGCAGCAGGTCGATCATCTCGGACCCGGTGATCACGAAGTACTTGGACTCCTTGCCCGCGTACCGGCGCAGCTCCTTGAGCGAGGTGAACATCGGGATCACCGGCTGCTGGGTGTTGTGCAGGGCGAGGAAGCCGGGGTTGTCACCGCGCGGGCAGTAGACCTTGGAGGTCGCGAAGACCTGCTGGAAGTCCTCCGCGGCCAGCTGCCCGGTGGTGAAGGCCCGCACCGCGTCCGCGAGGGACGGCGGGGACGGCTCCGGGTAGAGCGGCGGCTGCTGACCGTACCCGCCGTGGCCGCCGGGCATCTGCTGCTGCGGCGGGGCGTACTGCTGCTGCGCAGCACCGCCGTCCATGGGCTGGCCGTATCCGTACATGGGCGCAAGCGTACCGAGCGCGCCCGGCGGGCGGGGCGGTACGGGGGCCCCTTCCGGGGCGCACGGGACGCGTTACGCGTCACAGATGGCCGGTTCGGGGTTGCGACTTATTACCGACGGGTAGCATCATCGGTAGCTACTTGTTGGTACGTGAACTAGCGCGAGGATCCAGTCCCTCGCCGATCTCTCTTTTACGGAGCCGTCGCCATGGGGCACTACAAGTCGAATCTCCGCGACATCGAGTTCAACCTCTTCGAGGTGCTCGGGCGCGACAAGCTGTACGGCACCGGCCCGTTCGGGGAGATGGACACCGAGACCGCGAAAAGCATCCTCGAGGAGCTGACCCGCCTCGCGGAGAACGAGCTGGCGGAGTCCTTCACCGACGCCGACCGCAACCCGCCGGTCTTCGACCCCGAGACCAACACCGCGCCGGTCCCCGCGTCCTTCAAGAAGAGCTACCAGGCCTTCATGGACTCGGAGTACTGGCGTCTGGGCCTGCCCGAGGAGATCGGCGGCACCACCGCCCCGCCGTCCCTGATCTGGGCTTACGCGGAACTGATCCTCGGCGCCAACCCGGCCGTGTGGATGTACTCCTCCGGCCCGGCCTTCGCCGGCATCCTCTTCGACGAGGGCAACGACGTCCAGAAGAAGATCGCGCAGATCGCCGTCGACCGGCAGTGGGGCTCCACCATGGTCCTCACCGAGCCGGACGCCGGTTCGGACGTGGGCGCCGGCCGCACCAAGGCGGTCCAGCAGGAGGACGGCTCCTGGCACATCGAGGGCGTGAAGCGCTTCATCACGTCCGGCGAGCACGACATGTCGGAGAACATCCTCCACTACGTGCTGGCCCGTCCCGAGGGTGCCGGCCCCGGCACCAAGGGCCTGTCCCTCTTCATGGTGCCGAAGACGCTCTTCGACTTCGAGACCGGTGAGCTGGGCGAGCGCAACGGCGTCTACGCCACCAACGTCGAGCACAAGATGGGCCTGAAGGCCTCCAACACCTGCGAGATGACGTTCGGCGACCGGCATCCGGCCAAGGGCTGGCTGATCGGCGACAAGCACGACGGCATCCGCCAGATGTTCCGCATCATCGAGTTCGCCCGGATGATGGTCGGCACGAAGGCGATCTCCACGCTCTCCACCGGCTACCTCAACGCCCTGGAGTACGCCAAGGAGCGCGTCCAGGGTCCCGACCTGGCGAACTTCATGGACAAGGCCGCGCCGAAGGTCACCATCACCCACCACCCCGACGTGCGCCGCTCGCTGATCACGCAGAAGGCGTACGCGGAGGGCATGCGCGCCCTCGTCCTCTACACGGCCTCCGTCCAGGACGCGATCGCCGTGAAGGAGGCGAACGGCGAGGACGCGAAGACGGAGCACGCGCTCAACGACCTGCTCCTGCCGATCGTCAAGGGCTACGGCTCGGAGAAGGGCTACGAGCAGCTCGCCCAGTCGCTCCAGACCTTCGGCGGCTCCGGGTTCCTCCAGGAGTACCCGATCGAGCAGTACATCCGCGACGCCAAGATCGACACCCTGTACGAGGGCACCACGGCCATCCAGGGACAGGACTTCTTCTTCCGGAAGATCGTCCGCAACCAGGGTGCCGCGCTGAACTCCCTCGCCGAGGACATCAAGAAGTTCCTGGCGCTGGGCACCGGCGGCGAGGAGCTGGCCGGCGCCCGCGAGCACCTGGCCAAGGCGGCCGTCGAGCTGGAGGCCATCGTCGGCCTGATGCTGACCGACCTCGCGGCCACCGAGCAGGACGTCAAGAACATCTACAAGGTGGGCCTGAACACCACCCGCCTGCTGCTCGCCTCCGGTGACGTCATCGTCGGCTACCTGCTCCTCAAGGGTGCCGCCATCGCCGCCGAGAAGCTGGAGTCGGCCGCGACCAAGGCCCTCTCCGCGAAGGACGTGGCGTTCTACACCGGCAAGATCGCCGCGGCGAAGTTCTTCGCGGCCGACGTCCTGCCGGGCGTCACCCTGGCCCGCAAGATCGCCGCGGGTGTCGAGCTCGACCTGATGGAGCTGGACGAGGCCGCCTTCTAGCACGGGGAGGCCGCGTTCCAGGACGCATCCGCACAACCGCCCAGCACTCCACATTGTCCTCACGAGGGCCCGCTCCCCATCACCGGGAGCGGGCTCTCGTACGTCGTTAAGGTGAACCCCATGAGCGCACCCTCCCGCTTCGACCGCGGCCACACCGACGACCTCATGACGTTCCTGACGGCGAGCCCGTCGCCGTACCACGCCGTGGCGAACGCGGCCGAGCGCCTGGAGAAGGCCGGGTTCCGGCAGGTCTCGGAGACGGACGCCTGGGACGCGGAGACCTCGGCGGCCTCCGCCTCGGGGAGCGGCGGCAGGTATGTGCTGCGCGGCGGCGCGATCGTGGCCTGGTACGTGCCCGAGGGCGCCGCGCCGCACACGCCGTTCCGGATCATCGGCGCGCACACCGACTCCCCGAACCTGCGCGTCAAGCCGCAGCCCGACACCGGGGCGCACGGCTGGCGCCAGGTGGCCGTGGAGATCTACGGAGGTCCGCTGCTCAACTCCTGGCTGGACCGCGACCTGGGTCTGGCGGGGCGGCTGACCCTGCGGGACGGCTCCACGCGTCTGGTCGACGTGGGCCGTCCACTGCTGCGGGTCCCCCAACTCGCCATCCACCTGGACCGGGCCGTCAACACCGACGGCCTCAAGCTCGACAAGCAGCGCCACCTCCAGCCCGTCTGGGGCCTGTCCGGCGACGTGCGCGACGGCGACCTGATCGCCTTCCTGGAGCAGGAGGCCGGGCTGGCCGCCGGTCAGGTCACCGGCTGGGACCTGATGGCGCACTCCGTGGAGCCGCCCGCCTACCTGGGCCGCGACCAGGAGCTGATGGCCGGTCCCCGGATGGACAACCTGCTCTCCGTGCACGCCGGTACGGCGGCGCTGACGGCCGTGGCGACCGGCGGCGAGGCCCTGCCGTACATCCCGGTGCTGGCCGCCTTCGACCACGAGGAGAACGGCTCGCAGTCGGACACCGGCGCGGACGGGCCGCTGCTGGGCAGCGTGCTGGAACGTTCGGTCTTCGCGCGCGGAGGGTCGTACGAGGACCGGGCGAGAGCCTTCGCGGGCACCGTCTGTCTGTCCTCCGACACCGGTCACGCCGTCCATCCCAACTACGCGGAGCGGCACGACCCCACGCACCACCCGCGGGTCAACGGCGGCCCGATCCTCAAGGTCAACGTCAACAACCGCTACGCGACCGACGGTTCGGGCCGGGCGATCTTCGCCGCCGCCTGCGAGAAGGCGGGCGTGCCGTTCCAGAACTTCGTCTCCAACAACTCCATGCCCTGCGGCACGACCATCGGCCCGATCACCGCGGCCCGGCACGGCATCCGCACCGTCGACATCGGCGTGGCCATCCTGTCGATGCACAGCGCGCGGGAGTTGTGCGGCGACGCCGACCCGTACCTGCTGGCCAACGCGCTGGTGGCGTTCCTGGAGGGGTAGCAAGTCGGCGCCCGCGCATGGGAGTCGGGCCCCGGGGTACCCGGATCCGGTGGTGAACCGGAGTGGCCGGTACACCGGACAGGAGGCAACATCATGGGCCTCGGCGGATGCATCATCCTCATCGCCGTGGGAGCCATCCTCACGTTCGCGACGGACTGGGACCTGCAGGGCGTCAATCTCGATCTGGTCGGCGTCATCCTGATGATCGTGGGGCTGATCGGCGTGACGACGTTCAGCAGCATCGCCCGGCGCCGCCGGGTGATGGTGCCTCCGACCTCGACCACGGTGGTCGAGACAGAGCGGCACCAGCGCGACGGTTACAACGGCGGCTACGGCGTCTGACCGTGACCCGGGTCAGGCGCCCGGTTCGGCCAGAACCGACGGAATCCGGTCCGCCCCGCCCTCGGGGGAGGCGGACCGGGACACTCCGGTCCTGCCGGTGGACAAGGCGGGCGGGGTAACTCCCCCGGCCCTCGACTGGCCCTCGACTGGCCCTTCGGGTCGGGCTCCGGCGTGCGGGACGGGTCCGTGCCCCGCGGCCGCGCCCTCACTCTCACCCTCGTTCTCGCCCTTGAGCAGCGGCTCGGGCGGGCCGACGCAGACCGGCAGCCGGGTCGGCCGACGTCGGGCCGACGCGACGGCCACGATGTCCTCGTCGGCCGACCGTCATGTCAGTTCGACATCGGCTCGACGCCAGCTCAGCTCGACGTCAGCGCGTGCCCCGTGGTGGCGTCCACATGGTCCGGCACGTCGTCGTGACGGTCCCCGACGGTGAACGTGCCGGTCGGCTCGAACACGAGGATCTGCGTGGGGACCGGCGCGAACGGCTTGTGCTCCGTTCCGCGCGGGACGGTGTACACCGAGTCCTTGGGCAGGACGACGGTGCGTTCGCCGCCCGCTTCCCGCAGCGCGATGTGCAGCTCACCGTCCAGGACGAGGAAGAACTCGTCGGTGTGGTCGTGGACGTGCCACACGTGCTCGCCCTCGACCTTCGCGACGCGCACGTCGTAGTCGTTGACCGTGGTGACGATGCGAGGGCTCCAGCGCTGGGTGAAGGAGGCGAGGGCAGTGGCCAGGGAGACGGGTTCGGTGGTCATGCGCTCAGCGTGCGGGATGCGCCGACCACCCCACGAGTGCTAGGAATCGCACATGCCGCAAGATTCCTCTCAACGCGCCGTGCGTGCGCCGCACCGGGTCGCCGTGATCGTGGACGAGGGCACCAATCCCTTCGAGGTCGGTGTCGCCACCGAGCTGTTCGGACTGCCCCGGCCCGAACTCGGGCTGGCCCGGCCGCTGTACGAGGTCGTGCTGTGCACCCCCGCGCGCGAGGTGCGGATGAACCACGGGTTCTTCACCATGACCGGCGGGCGCGGCCTGGAGGCGGTGGACTCGGCGGACACCCTCGTGGTGCCGGGCCGGCCCGACAACGTCGTCCCGCGCGGCCCCGCCGTCCTCGACGCCATCCGGCGCACCCACGCGCGCGGGGCGCGGGTGATGAGCTTCTGCACCGGCACCTTCGCGCTCGCCGAGGCCGGGCTGCTCGACGGACGCCGGGCCACCACGCACTGGATGTGGGCCGAGACGTTCCGCGATCTGCATCCGAAGGTGCTGCTGGAGTCCGACGTCCTCTTCGTCGACGAGGGCGGCATCCTCACCGCCGCGGGCAGCGCCGCCGCCCTCGACCTCGGGCTGTACGTCGTACGGCGCGACCACGGCGCGGAGATCGCCAACGCCGTCTCCCGCCGGCTGGTGTTCGCCGCGCACCGGGACGGCGGCCAGCGGCAGTTCGTGGAGCGCCCGGTACCGGACGTGCCCGACGAGTCGCTGGCACCGCTGCTCGCGTGGGCGCAGGAGCGGCTGGGGGAGCCGCTGACGGTGGCGGAGCTCGCGGCGCGGGCGGCGGTGAGCCCGGCGACCCTGCACCGGCGGTTCCGGGCGCAGCTCGGCACCACCCCGCTCGCCTGGCTGACGGCGGAGCGGGTGGCGCTCGCCTGCCGGCTGATCGAGCGGGGTGAGCAGCGGCTGGACGTGGTGGCGGCCAGGAGCGGGCTGGGGACCGCCGCGAACCTGCGCGCACGCGTGCGACGCGAGACCGGACTCAGCCCATCGGCCTACCGGCGGCGTTTCGGACCGGCCGTCGGGGAAGCCGTAACCGCATGAGATTCCTCGTACGCGACCGGCTCCTCGGCTTCGGTGACGACTACTGGATCGAGGACGACCACGGCAACAAGGTGTACCTCGTCGACGGCAAGGCGATGCGGCTGCGGGAGACCTTCGAGCTGAAGGACACCCGTGGGCGGGTCCTGATCGACATCCACCAGAAGATGTTCGCCCTGCGGGACACGATGGTGATCGAGCGGGAGGGCGAACCGCTGGCCACGATCCGGCGCAAGCGGCTGTCGCTGCTGCGCAACCACTACCGGGTGGCCCTGGCGGACGGCCGCACCGAGCTCGACGTCAGCGGCAAGATCCTCGACCGGGAGTTCGCGGTCGAGTACGACGGCGAACTGCTGGCCGTCGTCTCCCGGCGGTGGCTGCACGTGCGGGAGACCTACGGCGTCGACGTCGTACGGGAGGACGCGGATCCGGCGCTGCTCATCGCGGTGGCGGTGTGCGTGATCCACCTCGCCGACAAGGAGCGTGAGGACTGACGCGAGGGCCAGCGCGAGAACCAGCGCGAGGGCCAGGGAGAGGGCCAGGGAGAACCAGCCCGTGGGCCAGGAGCGGGAGATCAGGAGCGCGCAAGGCCGGGAGCGGCTGGGAGCAGGACGCCGGGAGCGGCTGGGGGCGGGATGCCGGGAGCGGCTGGGAGCAGGACGCCGGGAGCCGCTAGGGGCGGGAGGCCGGGAGCGGCTGAGGGCGGCGTTCGGGAGTGCGCAGGCCGAGCACCCGGTCCTTCAGGGCCGGGAACTGCTCACGGGTCGTGGCGACCCTGGACGGGTCGAACTCGGCCCTCAGGACCTCCTCGCCCGAACCCGCCTCCGCCAGCACCTCGCCCCACGGATCCACCACGATCGAGTGACCCGCCTGCGGAACTCCGGCATGTGTCCCGGCCGTTCCACAGGCGAGCACGAACGCCTGGTTCTCGACCGCCCGCGCCCGGGCCAGCAGCGTCCAGTGCGCCCGGCGGCGCTCCGGCCAGCCCGCGGGGATCACGAGGGTCTCGGCGCCGGCGTCGACGAGACCGCGGAAGAGTTCGGGGAAACGGAGGTCGTAGCAGGTGGCGACACCGACGGTCGTTTCGGGGAGGCGGACCGTCACCAGTTCCTCGCCCGCGCCCATCAGCACGGCCTCGCCCTTGTCGAAGCCGAAGCGGTGGATCTTGCGGTAGGAGGCGGCCAGCTCACCGGAGGGGGAGAAGACGAGAGACGTGTTGTAGAGGGGCCCCTCGCCCGCGGCGGAGCCGCCGCCGGACGGAGCCCGCTCCGGGATCGAACCCGCGTGCAGCCACACACCCGCGTCGCTCGCGGCCTTGGCCATCGCCTCGTACGTCGGCCCTTCCAGGGGCTCGGCCTCGCTGCCGAACTCCTCGTAGGCGAACGCCCCGGTCGTCCACAGCTCCGGCAGCACCACGAAGTCGGCGGCACCGGCCTCTTCTCGTACCAGTGCGGCAACCCGCACCCGTCGCGATTCGACCGATTCGCCCTCTTCTACAGCGATCTGGATCAGAGAGGCGCGCACACTACCACCGTCCTGGCATTCGAGTCGTCCACACGGGCCTACGATCGTCACACGAAAGCACTGCCGGGGTGCCTCACAGCAGCGTAACTTAGCGTTCCGAGACACCCGCCGACACCCGGCGACACCCGCCGATACCTGCCCACACCGCCACCTCCCGCTGGCAACGCCGCCACAACCACCCGAGTACCGACCGCCGAGGGGTCCCGTTTCCGTGAGTCTGCATCCCACCCTCCAGCCCTACGCCGACGCCTGGACCCACTCCATCGAAGCGATATCCGAGCTGGTGCTCCCGCTGGTGGAGGCGGACTGGAACCGCCGGACGCCGTGCCCCGGCTGGTCGGTGCGCGACATCGTTTCGCATGTCATCGGGCTGGACTGCGAGATGTACGGCGACCCGCGTCCCATCCACACCCTGCCGCGCGACCTGTACCACGTCACCAACGACATCCAGCGCTACATGGAGATGCAGGTCGACGTCCGCCGCCACCACACGGCGCCGGAGATGACGTCCGAGCTGGAGTACACGGTCATCCGCCGCAACCGCCAGCTGCGCAACGAGTCGCGCCAGCCCACCACGATGGTGCGCGGTCCGCTCGGCACCGAGCTCACGCTCGAGGAGTCCATGCGCAAGCACGCGTTCAACGTGTGGGCGCACGAGCAGGACCTGCGCGCCGCCCTCGGCCGGCCCGGCAACCTCGACTCGCCCGGCGCGCACATCGCCCGTGACGCGCTGCTCGCCGAACTCCCGGCGGTCGTCGCCGAGAAGGCCGACGCCCCGCGCAGCTCCGCGGTCGTCTTCGACGTGCACGGTCCGATCGAGTTCCTGCGCACCATCCGCGTCGACATCCAGGGCCGCGGCACCCTGGAGACGGCCCCGGCGCTCGGCCCGGCCGCCGCGTTCACCCTCGACTGGGAGACGTACGTGCGGCTGGCCTGCGGCCGGGTGACCGCGGAGGCGGTCGCCGACCGGGTGAAGGCGGAGGGCGATCCGGAGCTGACGGCGGCGATCCTGCGGAACTTCGCCGTCACCAGGTAACGGTCACCAGGTAGCGGTGGCCGGCGGCGCTCCCCTCGGCCGCCGCGGTCGCCGCGGTCACCGGCATGAGCGCACCCCGCCCCCTCGACGGAACGGGCCCGTCGTGACGATCACGACGGGCCCGTTCTGAAGGTGCTACCGATTGAGCAGGTGTCAGCCCAGCCTGGCGAAGCCGTAGTTCAGCAGCTTCGTCGCGTCGGCGGCACGCACCGTCGCGCTGGTGGAGGCCAGCACCGTACCCACAACGGTCTTGCCGTTGCGGGTGGCGGCGAAGACGAGGCAGTACTTCGCCTCCGGGCCGGAGCCCGTCTTCACACCGATGGTGCCGCTGTAGCTGCTCAGCAGCGTGTTGGTGTTGGTCCAGGCCGCCATGGTGCGGGTGGAACCGGTCTTGGTGATCGTCTTGGCGGTGTACGACTTCGTCTTGACGACCGCACGGAAGTTCGCGCTCTTCAGCGAGTTGCTGGCGAGCTTCGTGAGGTCCTTGGCGGTCGAGTAGTTCGACCCGTTGCCGATGCCGTCGAACGAGTCGAAGTGCGTCCTCGTCATGCCGAGCGCCTTCGCCTTGCTGTTCATCTTGGCGATGAAGCTCTTCACGCGCGCGGCCCGCGTCGTGCCCGTGCCGAACTTGTCGGCCAGGGCGTACGCGGCATCACAACCGGACGGCAGCATCAGCCCGTAGAGCAGCTGACGGACCGTGACCTTGTCGCCGACGATCAGGCGCGCGGACGAGGCGTTGTTCGCAACGATGTAGTCGCTGTACGCCTTCTGGATGGTGACCTTGGTGTTCAGATTCAGGTTCGTCTGCGACAGCACGACGTTCGCCGTCATGATCTTCGTGGTCGAGCCGGTGGACAGCTTGGTGTCCATGCCCTTGTTGTACAGCGCGGCGCCGTTCGCGTTGTTCATCACGAAGCCGGTCTTGGCGGCGATCGTGGGCGTCGTGACGGCTTGTGCGGGCGCCGCGGTGAGAGCTCCGGTCGCGAGCACTGCGCCGACGGTGACGGCGACGGATGCGGCCCTGCGGACTCGGATGCCCTTGGTGGCGGTTATCAACTGAAATACCCCGATTACGTCGAATGCCCCTGCGATGCGGCCAAGTTGAAGGGGAAAGAAGAAGAAGGGGCCGCATGTGTGTGACACGTAAGTAGCACAGAAAGTTGTGCGCTTGCTGGGCCGAATTTCCGATTACTTGACCCGGCTCTTACCCGGCCCTCGCCCACCCCGCTTCCCGCGCCGCTCCCCACCCCGCTTTCCACACCCCTCCCGCCTCCCTCGCCGCACCCCTCTTCACACCCCGTCACGGGTCCGCATTCTGGACCGGTCCCCCGTTGCGTACGTGTTGTATCTATCCTGTGGGCATGCCGTCCTCCGCCCCGCCCGCCCCCGTCCCCGTGAAGCAACCGCCCGCCGCCGACCGTGTGTACGCCCACGTCAAGCAGGGCGTCCTGGACCGCCGCTACGAGGGCGGCACCCTCCTCACCGAGGGAGAGCTCGCCGAGGCCGTGGGGGTCTCGCGCACTCCGGTGCGGGAGGCGCTGCTGCGCCTGGAGGTGGAGGGGCTGATCAAGCTCTACCCGAAGAAGGGCGCCCTGGTCCTGCCGGTCTCCGCACAGGAGATCGCGGACGTGGTGGAGACCCGGCTGCTGGTGGAGGAGCACGCGGCACGCAAGGCGGTCCCCGCCTCGGCCGCGCTGATCCAGCGACTGGAAGAGCTGCTCGCGAAGCAGAAGGCGCAGGCCGCAGCGGGCGACCTGGCCGCGGCCGCCGTGACGGACCGCTGCTTCCACGCGGAGATCGTCCGCAGCGGCGGCAACGACATCCTGTCGAGGCTGTACGACCAGCTCCGCGACCGTCAGCTGCGGATGGGCGTCGCCGTGATGCACTCCCACCCCGACCGGATAGCCAAGACACTGGGCGAGCACGAGGAGATCCTTCAGGCGCTGCGCTCCGGTGACGCCGAGGCCGCTGTCGAGATCGTGCACCGGCACGTCGGCTGGTTCTCGCACCTCGCCCGCGGGGAGGTCCGATGAGCCCCGGCTCCCGCGGCCTGAACTCCACCCTTCCGGGTGATCCGCCGGGCGGACGGCGCGCGATGGCCGTCTGGGGGATCGGCGTCTCGGTCTACTTCGTCGCGGTCATCTTCCGCACCTCCCTCGGAGTGGCCGGCCTGGACGCCGCCGAACGCTTCCAGGTCAACGCCTCGGCCCTGTCCACCTTCTCCATCCTCCAGCTCCTGGTCTACGCGGGCATGCAGATACCGGTGGGTCTGCTGGTCGACCGGCTCGGCACGAAGAAGGTGCTGACCATCGGCGTCGTGCTGTTCACGGCCGGCCAGCTCGGTTTCGCCTTCTCCCCGTCCTACGGCACGGCCCTCGCCTCACGCGCGCTGCTCGGCTGCGGGGACGCGATGACGTTCATCAGCGTCCTGCGACTGGGCACCCGGTGGTTCCCGGCGCGCCGCGGGCCGATGGTCGCGCAGCTGGCGGGACTGGCGGGGATGGCGGGCAACCTGGTCTCCACCCTCGTCCTGGCCCGCCTCCTGCACGGCATCGGCTGGACGGCGGCCTTCGCGGGCAGCTCGCTCGCGGGAGTGGTCGTCCTGGTCCTGCTGCTGCTGTTCCTGAAGGACCACCCCGAGGGCCACGAGCCCGAGCCGTTCCCGCACCAGGGCGCGGCGTACGTCCGCCGCCAGATCGCCGCGTCCTGGCGCGAGCCGGGCACCCGCCTCGGCCTGTGGGTGCACTTCACCACCCAGTTCCCGGCGATGGTGTTCCTGCTCCTGTGGGGCCTGCCGTTCCTGGTGGAGGCGCAGGGCCTGTCGCGGGCGACGGCCGGCGAACTCCTGACCCTGGTGGTGCTGAGCAACATGGTCGTGGGCCTGGTCTACGGCCAGGTCGTCGCCCGCCACCACGGAGCTCGGCTGCCGCTGGCCCTGAGCACGGTCGGCGCGACCGCCCTGATGTGGGCGGCCACGCTCGCCTACCCCGGCGAACGGGCGCCGATGTGGCTGCTCGTGGCGCTCTGCGCGGTCCTGGGCGCGTGCGGCCCCGCCTCCATGCTCGGCTTCGACTTCGCCCGCCCGGCCAACCCGCCCGAGCGCCAGGGAACGGCTTCCGGCATCACCAACATGGGCGGTTTCGTGGCGTCGATGACGACGCTCTTCGCGGTCGGCGTGCTGCTGGACGCGACCGGCGACGACTACACGATCGCCTTCTCCTGCGTCTTCGTCCTGCAGGCCCTCGGCGTCAGCCAGATCCTTCGGCTGCGCCGCCGAGCGGCTCGGCGGGAGCGGGAGCGGCTGGTGGCGAGCCGAGTGGAGACGGTGCACGTCCCGGCGTAGACGGCCCGGAGGACCGAGGGCCCGGACGGCCGGAGGCACGGACGGCCGAGAGTGCCTGGACGGCTGGACGGCTGGACGGCCCAGCGGGCTCGGACGGCTGGACGATAGGCGACGTAGACGACGCAGACGGCATACAGGCGCCGACGGCGTGCGGGCTGTTCATGGCGTGCATGCCGTTCATCGCTCCTCGCCGCCGAAACACGGTTGAACGGACGCCCGTTCGACGTCTACCGTCGGGCCTCATCGACGTGTAGCTCAGCAGCCAGAGCACCGGGCTTTTCACCCGGAGGGCGCAGGGGCGGAACCTGCCACGTCGGCTCATCGACGTGTAGCTCAGCAGCAGAGCACCGGGCTCGGGACCCGGAGGGCGCGGGGGCGGCACCCGCCACGTCGGCTTATGAACGACGACGCTGACCAGCAGCACCTCGCAGAGGCCAATCCGGGCTACGCCTCCGGCCAACTGGCCAGGGCGCTCAGCACCGCGCTCACCCACGAAGACCCCGACACCCGCCGGCGCGCCGGGGAACGACAGCGCGCGTGGCGGTCCGTACTGGCGGGCATGGCGAACGGGCTGCTCACCATCGGCTCCCGCACACCGGTCCGGGATCTGCCCGCGTGGGTGACGCCCGAGGTGCTCCGGGGCGGCTTCGCCACCGGCGCGCCGAGCGCCGGCGGCCCCCTGACGGAGTACGAGACCGAGGCCGCGCGCCGGGCCGGCGTGCCGCGGGACCGGCAGGCGCTGTTCGCGTACTGGCTGTCCGAGGACGGCCTGGCGCAGCTCTACGAACTCCTCGACGGCGGACGGTACGAGGTGACCGTCCCCGAGGAGGCCGCCCTGCTCACCGTGGCCTGGCTGGCCCGGGCCGGGGAGACGGACGCGGCGCTCGGACTCGTCGAGGAACTCGCCCCGTTCGCGGGCCGGCTGCGGTTCACGCCCCGCCCGTCCACCCGACCGGCGCCCGACGCCGGCACGGTGCACCGCCGTACCGTCGCCGAGGCCGGGGAGAGCCTGGCGCGGCGGCGGACCAGCGAGGCGGTGGAGACGCAGCGGGAGGCGCTGGCCGTGTGGCAGCCGTTCGGCGACGAACTGCTCGCCCACTGGCTGGAGACCGCCGACGCCGGGCAGCCGGCCCGGGTGCTGACGCGCGCCCCCGACGCCGCCTGGCACGGGCATGGTGCCGAACTGCTGCGCCGCTACCGCGACCTGGCCGATCGTCACACCTACTGCACCAAGCACCTCAAGCCGAAGGAGAACCTGGGGATCCTGCGCGGGGCGCTGGAGGAGACCGTCGCCGGACGGGAACTGGACGCGCGCCGGCTCGGGTTGCTGCGGCACGCCGTCACGTCCATGGTGGGGCGGCGCGGGCTGCCCGGCTCCGCGGAGCTCACCGCGCTGCGCCGGGAGCAGGCCGCGCAGGCGGCGCTGCCCTCGCACCACGCGCTGGCCCAGCTGGTGCTGCGCCGGCTGTCCGGGCTGGACCAGCAGGCGGGCGTGGCCGAGGTCGCGCCGCTCGTCGCCGAGGTCGGCGAGGAGGAGGCGCGGGAGACGGGGCTGCCCGTGGGCGCGGTGGTTCCGGCGGGCGTACGGCGGCCCGTCGAGGCCGCGCTGAGCGCACCCCTGAACACCCTCGTGGAACGCGGTGTCGTGCCCTCGGCCGAGGTGCTGGCCGAGCTCGTACCACAGCTCGTCGCCGCCACCACCGCGCAGGCCTATCCCGACCCGGCCCTGCGCACGCTGGCGGCCGCCCACCACCGGGCGTTCGCGGGCCGCCGTTCGCTGCTGCTGCTCAACCTCCAGCGGCAGGTACGGGCGGAGGAACTGCCGTGGATACGGGCCGTGGCCGGGCAGCGCGCGGACGGCGAGGCGGGCGCGGTGTCGGCCGTCGCGCTGCGGCAGCTCGGCGAGCTGGCCGTGCAGGCCTTCCCCGGCACGATCCTGCCCAACTCCCTGGTCCGTGAGCTGTCCGTGCTGGCCCGTCAGGCCGACCTGGGCGCTCCCCTGGTCGAGGAGCTGGCCGCGGACATCTTCATGGGCACCTTCACCCCGAAGTTCCTCGCCGCGGCCCGGATCGCGGCGGAGCTGCTGGGCGGCGGCTCGCTCTACGAGCGCTACTACGCCATCGACTACCGGGCCGTCCGCAATCTGGCGATCGTCGAGGCCGGCGAGGCGCTGACGCGGTCGTACGGGGCCAGGACCTCGCCCGGGTTCGCGAAGCTGTGTGTCGAGCGGGCCGAGGCCGGCTCGTCCCGGTCGCGGCGCGGAGACGGATCGGTGGCCGCGAACGGCAAGGTGATCGAGCAGGCGCAGATCCTCACCACACACAACCTGGCCACCCTGGTCCACCGGGTCGGCATCGAGCCGGCCGCGGGCTGGGCGGACCTGGCCCGCCGCTGCTTCGTCACCGTGTGCCGGCTGACCGGCCGCGTGCATGGCAACCCGCGCCCGCTGAGCACGATCAAGGACGTGGCCTACGCCTGGCGGCAGCTGGTGTTCCACCTGTCCCTGTGCACCCCCGGCGAGCGGGCCCGCACGCTGGCCTGGCTGCCGGAGGAGCTGACCCGGCACCCCGGCCATGTGGCGGCGCGGCTGGCCCCCGCCCTGACCGGCCTGCACCAGGTCGCCGAGGGCGGCCGGGCCGACGAGGGCACCGGGCGGCTGCTCCTCGGCTGGACCACGGACGGACACTGGCTGCGTCCGGACCCGGCCTCGGCCGCGGCGGGCTGAGGCCGCCGGGTCGTGGGCCGCGCCCCCTCGGGGTGCGCGGCCCGGCCGGCCGGGCCGCCGCTAACCCCAGGTGATCAGCTTCTTGGGCTGCTCCAGGATCGCCGCCACATCCGCCAGCACCTTGGAGCCCAGTTCCCCGTCCACCAGCCGGTGGTCGAAGCTCAGCGCCAGCGTGGTCACCTGACGTGGCTTCACCTTGCCCTTGTGGACCCACGGCTGGAGCTTGATCGCACCGATCGCGAGGATCGCGGACTCGCCGGGGTTGAGGATCGGGGTGCCGGTGTCGACGCCGAAGACGCCGACGTTGGTGATGGTCACCGTGCCACCCTGCATGGCGGCCGGGGACGTCCGGCCCTCCCTCGCCGTCGAGACCAGCTCGCCCAGGGACTCCGCCAGCTCCGGCAGCGTCTTGGCGTGGGCGTCCTTGATGTTCGGGACCAGCAGGCCCCTGGGTGTCGCGGCCGCGATGCCCAGGTTGACGTAGTGCTTGACCACGATCTCCTGCGCCGCCTCGTCCCAGGACGCGTTGATCTCCGGGTGGCGCTTGACGGCGACCAGCAGGGCCCTGGCGATCAGCAGGAGCGGGTTGACCCGCAGGCCCTGCATGTCCTTGTCCTGCTTGAGCTCCTCGACCAGCTTCAGCGTGCGCGTCACGTCGATCGTCACGAACTCCGTGACGTGCGGCGCGGTGAAGGCCGAACCGACCATCGCCGCGGCCGTCGCCTTGCGGACGCCCTTGACCGGGACACGGGTCTCACGGGCCGTGTCGTACGACGGCACGGGCACGGCCGCGGAGGTCGTGACCGGCGCCTGTGTCACCTGCGGCACCGGCTCGGCCACCGGAGCGGCCTGGGTCGCCGGAGCGGCCTGGGTCGCCGGAGCGGCCTGGGTCGCCGGGGCGGCCGGGGCCACCGCCGCGTGGACGTCCTCGCGGGTGATGATGCCGTCCGGGCCGGACGGGACCACCGTGGCGAGATCGACGCCGAGGTCCTTGGCCAGCTTGCGCACCGGCGGCTTGGCCAGCGGGCGCTCGCGCACGGCGGGCGCGCCGCCGTGGCCGTTGAGTTCCGCCTGGATCGTGTCCGGGACCCGGGAGACCGCGATCTCCGGGCCCTTGCGCGGACGGCGCTTGGTGGAGGACGCCGCCACGCCGTACCCGACAAGGACCGGCTGGCGGCCGGAGCCCACCGGCTTAGCCGCCTCGGCCCGAGGCGCTTCGGCCTGCGGTGCGTCGGCCTGAGGTGCTGCGGCCTGCGCCGCCTGCGGCTGCTTCTCCGGGGCGGCCGGGGCCTGCGCGGGTGTCTGCACGGCCGCCTGTGCCGGTACCTCGGCGACCGGGGCGGCCACCGGGGCGGCGCCCGCTCCTCCCGACACGTCCACGGCAATGATCGACATGCCCACGTCGACCGTGGTGCCCTCGGGGAAGTGCAGCGCGCGGACCACCCCGTCGTAGGGGATGGGCAGCTCGACGGCGGCCTTGGCCGTCTCGACCTCGCACACCACCTGGCCGTCCGTCACCGTGTCCCCGGGCTGGACGTACCACTTGAGGATCTCGGCCTCGGTGAGCCCCTCGCCCACGTCGGGCATCTTGAACTCGCGTACGGACGCTTCCGTCATCGTCGTCACGACCCTCTCCTCAGTACGCCAGGGCACGGTCGACGGCGTCGAGCACCCGGTCCAGGCCCGGCAGGTACTCCTCCTCCAGGCGCGCCGGCGGGTACGGGGCGTGATAGCCGCCGACCCTGAGCACCGGAGCCTCCAAGTGGTAGAAGCAGCGCTCGGTGATCCGGGCGGCGATCTCCGCGCCCGAGCCGAAGAACACCGGTGCCTCGTGGACCACGACCAGGCGGCGGGTCTTCTCGACCGACGTCTGGATCGCGTCGAAGTCCATGGGGGACACCGAACGCAGGTCCAGGACCTCCAGGTTCTTGCCCTCCTCGGCGGCCGCGGCGGCGACCTCCTGGCAGAGCTTCACCATCGGACCGTAGGCGACGAGGGTCAGGTCGGTGCCCTCGCGGACGACCTGGGCCTTGTGCAGCGGGCCGGGGATCGCCTCGAAGTTGACCTCGCCCTTGTCCCAGTAGCGACGCTTCGGCTCGAAGAAGATCACCGGGTCGTCGCTCTGGATGGCCTGCTGCATCATCCAGTACGCGTCGGACGCGTTGGACGGGGAGACGATCTTCAGGCCCGACACGTGCGCGAAGAGGGCCTCCGGCGACTCCGAGTGGTGCTCGACCGCGCCGATGCCGCCGCCGTAGGGGATGCGGACGACGACCGGCAGCTTGACCTTGCCGAGCGAGCGCGCGTGCATCTTGGCGAGCTGGGTGACGATCTGGTCGTAGGCCGGGAACACGAAGCCGTCGAACTGGATCTCCACCACCGGGCGGTAGCCGCGCAGGGCCAGCCCGATCGCGGTGCCGACGATGCCGGACTCGGCGAGCGGGGTGTCGATGACGCGGCTCTCGCCGAAGTCCTTCTGCAGGCCGTCCGTCACCCGGAAGACGCCGCCGAGCTTGCCGACGTCCTCACCCATGATCAGGACCTTGGGGTCCGCCTCCAGGGCGCGGCGCAGCGACTCGTTGATCGCCTTGGCCAGGGCCAGGTTCTTGGACGTCACGGTTTCCGCCATCTCAGTTTCCCCCCGAACCCGCGGCGAAGCCGCTCTCGGCTTCCGTCGCGAACGATGCCTGGTAGGCCGCGAACTGGGCCCGCTCCTCGTCGACGAGCGCGTGTCCGTCCGCGTACACGTTCTCGAAGATGGCGAAGCGGTCCGGGTCCGGCATGGCGCGGACCGCTTCGCGCACTCGCCTGCCCAACGCCTCGCTCTCCGCCTCGAGTTCCGCGAAGAATCCCTCGTCCGTGTGGTTTGACGCCTCCAGGTGGCGGCGCAGGCGCAGGATCGGGTCCTTCGCCTCCCAGGCCTCGCGCTCCTCGTCGGCCCGGTACTTCGTCGGGTCGTCGGAGGTGGTGTGGGCGCCCATGCGGTACGTGTACGCCTCGACGAGGGTGGGGCCCTCGCCGTCGCGGGCCCGGTCCAGCGCCCAGCGGGTGACGGCGAGACAGGCCAGGACGTCGTTGCCGTCGACCCGGACGCCGGGGAAGCCGTAGCCCTGCGCGCGCTGGTAGAGCGGCACCCGGGTCTGCTTCTCGGTGGGCTCGGAGATCGCCCACTGGTTGTTCTGGCAGAAGAACACGACGGGCGCGTTGTAGACGGCGGAGAAAGTGAAGGACTCCGCCACATCGCCCTGGCTGCTCGCGCCGTCGCCGAAGTACGCGATCACCGCGCTGTCCGCGCCGTCCTTGGCCACGCCCATGGCGTAGCCCGTGGCGTGCAGCGTCTGGGAGCCGATGACGATCGTGTAGAGGTGGAAATTGTTGCCGTTGGGGTCCCAGCCGCCGTTGTTCACCCCCCGGAACATGCCGAGCAGGTTGGTCGGGTCGACCCCGCGGCACCAGGCGACGCCGTGCTCGCGGTAGGTCGGGAAGACGTAGTCGTCGTCGCGCAGGGCCCGGCCGGAGCCGATCTGGGCGGCCTCCTGGCCGAGCAGCGAGGCCCACAGACCCAGCTCGCCCTGGCGCTGGAGGGCGGTGGCCTCCGCGTCGAAGCGGCGGGTGAGCACCATGTCGCGGTAGAGGCCGCGGAGCTCTTCGGGGGTCACGTCGGCGACGTACTTGGCGTACTCGGCGTTCTTCGCGTTCTTGACCCGCTTGCCCTCAGGCGTCAGCAGTTGCACGAGCTCGGGCTCGGCGGACTTCCTGGCGGTGGTGCGGGTGGTGCGCTCGGTGCCGGTGGTGCCGGCCTTGCTTCCGGCGCTGCGTCGCGGCTTGCGCGCGGCAGTGCTCTCCACGGTCACGTGTGCTCCTCCGTCGGTCCGGCCCCCGGGGTTGCCGGGTAACCAGTGCGGCTCACCTGTTCCGGCACCCGTGCACGGGGTGGGTGTCACTCGGTCGGAACAGGCGTGACAGGTGCCCCGGCGAGCGCCCTGCGGTCATCACGTTACCCAGTGCTTCACATTTCTGTGAAACCCCTCTTGACCTGCGTTTTTGCTTGGATTTCCAAGTAAATCGGCAAAGTCGGGAGAGAGCCAGGTCACAGCCTTGCAGGAGGCCGGAGCAACGGCACGTTATCCCGCGCACCCAGTCCACGGGAAGACTCCGTATGTGAGACCGCCCGCGTGCGCGAATAGGGAAAAATCACCGTTTTCCTAGTCGCCGACCATGAGGTCGTCCGGCGCGGGGTCCGCGAGATGCTCTCCGTGGAGAGCGACATCGAGGTGGTCGGCGAGGCCGGCACGGCGGCCGACGCGCTGGTGCGCATCCCGGCCACCCGGCCCGATGTCGCGGTGCTCGACGTACGGCTCCCGGACGGCAGCGGCGTGGAGATGTGCCGCGAGATCCGCTCCCGGGACGACGCCGTCAAGTGCCTGATGCTGACCTCGTACGCCGACGACGAGGCACTCTTCGACGCGATCATGGCAGGTGCCTCCGGCTACGTCCTGAAGGCCATTCGCGGCCAGGAGCTGCTGACGGCCGTACGGGACGTCGCCGTCGGCAAGTCGCTCCTGGACCCTGTCGGCACCGCGCGCGTGCTCCGGCGGCTGCGTGAGGGCGCTCCCAAGGCCGACGACCGACTCGCGCACCTCACCGACCAGGAGCGCGGGATCCTCGACCTGATCGGCGAGGGCCTCACCGACCGACAGATCGCCGGCACCGAGTACGGCCGGGTGGCCGCCGGCCCGCGCGCGATGCCCTTCCTGGCCTCTGCCCGCCACATCGTGACGGACGGCCGTCTGCTGCTGCGCATGCACCGCGGCCACGGCTACCCCGGGCCTGCGTCGGCCATGTGGTCGCCTACGGCTCGGACAACCTGAACCGGGCGCGGCCGGGCTCCGCCGAGGGCCGGTGGCCGGTGGTCGGTGGTCGGTGGTCGGTGGTCGGTGGTCGGTGGTCGGTGGTCGGTGGTCGGTGGTCGGTGGAGATCGTCGGGAAGTGCGCGGCGTGGAACCCACCGCGGTCGAACTGGAGCTCTTCGGACCCGCGCCCCGGTCCGTGGACGGTGGGGTCCCCTTCGACCCGGTCTACCTGCGCGTGACCTCGCAGTTCGTGACCGTGCACCATCAGGAAGCGACCTGAAGCGACCGGGGAGGCGACCTGGAGCGCCGCGAGGCGACCCGGAGCGACCACCCGTGACAGTTGTTGATCTTTAGTGACTGTCTGTGACAACGCCCAGCTCACAGCCTCGGATCGTGCCCTAGCATCGGGCGCGTGCCGCGCTCCTGTGTACCCCCTTTAGTGCTCCACGCGCCCCCTCTGGGCGCCCTGCTCCGCCGGTACTCCGCCGGCACCGCGCTCACCTGTGAGCCCGTCGACGAGGGGCTGCTGAACCGCGGCTACCGGCTGCGCACCACCCGCGGCCGCTACTTCCTCAAGCACCACTTCGACCCCGACACCGCCGACCCCGCCTCCATCGCCCGCCAGCACCGGGCCACCGCGCGACTGGCCGACCTCGGCGTCCCGGTCGCTCCCCCGCTGCCCGGCCACGACGGACGCACGGTCGCCGTCGTCGGCGGCCACGCCTACGCCCTGCACCCGTGGATCGACGGCCGCCACCGTCACGGCGCCCAGCTCACCCCCGGCCAGTGCGGCCGCCTGGGAGCGCTGCTCGGGGTGGTGCACGCCAGCCTGGAGCAGGTGATGCGGGCGGCCCACGGCGAACTCCTGCCCCCGGTCCGCGGAGGACACGTGCCCCGGGGCCTCGGGGTCGACACGCCTCCGGGGAGCGACGCGCCCACGGGGGACCACGCGCCTCCGGCAGGCGGCCCGCGACGCGGCCGGCGACGCGACCCGGACCGTGCCCCGGGGTACGCCCCTGAGGGCCGCGGCGCCCCGTCCGAGCGCCCTGTGCGCGCCGCGGCCACCGCTCCCGCCGGGCCCGCCACCGCCGCCGAGCGCACCCCGCCCGTCGCGGCGGCCGTCCCCGCCGCGAGCCCCGACCCCGCCGACACCTTCGTCCTGATCGAGGACCTCCTCGCGCGCGTGCGGCGCCATCGCCCCGCCGACTCCTTCGACGAACTCGCCCGCCACCGCCTCCTGGAACGGCGCACGCTGCTGGAACGGCACGCGGACCGGCGTCCTCCGCACAGCGGCCCGGTCGGCTGGGTGCACGGGGACTTCCACCCCTTCAACCTGCTCTACCGCGGGGACGCCCCGGCCGCAATCGTCGACTGGGACCGGCTGGGCGTGCAGCCCCGCGCCGAGGAGGCCGTCCGCGCCGCCGCGATCTTCTTCGTCCGTCCCGACGGCACCCTCGACCTGCCGAAGGCGAGGGAGTACGCACGCGCGTACCGGCGCGCGGCCGGGGCCACGCCGTCCGAACTCGGGGCGGCCGTGCACCGGGTGTGGTGGGAGCGCCTCAACGACTTCTGGATGCTGCGCTGGCACTACGAGCGCGGCGACACCCGCGCGGACTCCCAGTTCCCGGCGGCCTCGGCCCTGGCCGTGTGGTGGACCCGCGAGTACGACGCGGTGTGCGGCGCGTTCGCGGCCTGACCCGGGCTCCGCGAACGCGACACGCGCGCGGGGAGCCCTGTGCCGGGTCCACGCGCGCGTGAGGCGTACTGCGGTCAGTTTCCGATGCTGCCGAGGGTGCCGCCCTCGGTGGCCGGGTCGCTCGGCTCCACATCCGTCGGATCGTCCGAAGGCTGCGTGTCCGTCGGATCGTCCGAAGGCTGGGTCTCCGTCTCCTCGTCCGTCGGCTCGCTGCTGGCCGATTCGGAGGGGGAGTACGACGGCGAGTACGAGGGCGAGTACGACGGCGTCCAGTCCGAATCGGAGTTCGAACCGGAGTTGTCGTCCGAGGTGTCGTCCGTGGACGTGTCGGTCGCCTCGTCGCTCGGCGTCGCGGTGGAGGTGTCGTCCGTCGCGGACTGCGAGGTGGACGGCGACGGCGAGGTGTCGGTGCCGCCGCTGCCCTTCCCCTGGCCGTTCAGCGCGAGCGCGACGCCCGCGGCGATGGCGATCACCGCGAAGACGGCGAGGATCCACAGCTTGCCGCGACCGCTGCCCTTGTTGCCGTGCCCCTCGAAGCCGCCTTCGTCACCGCCGCCGTAGCCGGTGGGCAGGATCGGCTGCGGGATCTGCGAGGTGCTGGAGGCGTCGGCGCCGTGCGCCAGCGCGGTCGTGCTCGCGAAGCCGCCGGCGGGCGTGCCGCGGCCGTCGTGCGCGCCGACCGGGCCGGTGTTCCAGGTACCGGTGTGGCCGCCCTGGTCGTACAGCATCTGGAGCCCGTACTGGACCAGACCGCGCATCTCCTCCGCCGTCTGGAACCGGTCGTCGGGGTCCTTGGCCAGGGACCGCATGACGAGACCGTCGAGCTCCGGCGGGCACACCCCGTCCGAGGTCTGCGACGGCGGCACCGGGATGTCCTGCACGTGCTGGTAGACCACCGACAGCGGCGTCTCGCCGGTGAACGGCGGCCGCAGGGCGAGGAGTTCGTACAGCAGGCAGCCCGTCGCGTACAGGTCGGAGCGGTAGTCGACGGCCTTGCCGAGCGCCTGCTCCGGGGAGAGGTACTGCGGGGTGCCCATGACCATGCCGGTCTGCGTCATCGTCGTGGACGCGCCGTGCAGGGCGCGCGCGATGCCGAAGTCCATCACCTTGACCGCGCCGTTGTGCGTGATGATCACGTTCGCCGGCTTGATGTCGCGGTGCACGATGCCGTGCTGGTGCGAGTAGGCGAGCGCCTCCAGCACCCCCGAGGTGATGATCAGGGCCTGCTCGGGGCCGGGCGCCTCGGCGTTGAGGAGGAGGTCGCGGATGGTGCGTCCCTCGACGATCTCCATCACGATGTACGGCACGCTCTGGCCGCCCACGAAGTCCTCGCCGGAGTCGTACACGGCGACGATCGCATGGTGGTTGAGGCCGGCCACCGACTGGGCCTCGCGCGTGAAGCGGGCCTTGGACACGGGGTCCTCGGCGAGATCGGCGCGCAGCAGCTTCACCGCGACGGTGCGTCCGAGGCGAACGTCCTCGGCCGCGAACACCTCGGCCATGCCACCTCGGCCGAGTCTGCGGGTCAACCGATATCGGCCGTCCCCGACCAGCCCGCCGTTGCCCCAGTTCTCCGGCGCATCTGACATACCGCCGCCAGTCGCCTCGGGGTCGGACGGGCCCTGAGCGCGCTGCTGTGCCATCAGTCCTCGCCGTCGTTTCTGCCCGCGGAACGCGCGGTGTTGTTACGGTCTCCGTCGGCCACGCTACAGCCTCCACGCAAGCCTCCGGCCCGGGACGATCCCCGGGACATCGCCCGGGGCGAGCCCGGGCGCCGGTCCGCGACGGACCGGCCATCAAACCTGTACTCCGTACCGACGTGCAAATTCTGTGTACCGGCCGTACGGCACCTGTAACGCTTCCGCGACGCTTCTTTCTCGTAGGGTCACGGAACGGGCACCGAGCTTGACGTGTCAGTGCGCTACGGCAGACTTGGCCGGGAATAGCACTTTCGATCAACGACAGTCAACGGCGCCTGAGGGCCTACGGGGGACGCAGAAGATGAGCCAGGACGGCGCGCAGGGCCGGTATGCGGGGCGGGCGCTCGCCGCCGGCCGGTATCAGCTGCGCGACTTGCTCGGCGAGGGCGGCATGGCCTCGGTGCACCTCGCCTACGACGCCGTGCTCGACCGTCAGGTCGCGGTGAAGACCCTGCACACCGAACTCGGCCGTGAGCAGGCCTTCCGCGAGCGCTTCCGCCGCGAGGCCCAGGCCGTGGCCAAGCTCACGCACACCAATATCGTCTCCGTCTTCGACACCGGCGAGGACGACGTCGAGGGGTTGACGACTCCGTACATCGTCATGGAGTACATCGAGGGCCGCCCGCTCGGCTCGGTGCTCGACGAGGACGTACGGCAGCAGGGCGCGATGCCCGCCGACAAGGCGCTGAAGATCACCGCGGACGTGCTGGCGGCGCTGGAGATCAGCCACGAGATGGGGCTCGTCCACCGCGACATCAAGCCCGGCAACGTGATGATGACCAAGCGCGGCGTGGTCAAGGTGATGGACTTCGGCATCGCCCGCGCGATGCAGTCCGGGGTCACCTCGATGACGCAGACCGGCATGGTCGTCGGCACCCCGCAGTACCTCTCGCCCGAACAGGCCCTGGGGCGGGCGGTGGACGCCCGGTCCGACCTGTACTCGGTCGGCATCATGCTGTTCCAACTGGTCACCGGGCGGTTGCCGTTCGAAGCCGATTCGCCGCTTGCGATCGCGTACGCGCACGTGCAGGAGGAGCCGGTGGCTCCTTCCTCGATCAACCGGGCGCTGCCGGCGGCCGTCGACGCGCTGATCGCCCGCGCGCTGAAGAAGAACCCGAACGAGCGCTTTCCGACCGCCGTCGCCATGCGCGACGAGTGCCTGCGGGTCGCCGCCTCCTTCCAGCCGGCCCCGCCGAGCATCGTCCCGGGCGCGCAGACCTCGAGCGGGGCGGGCGTCGGTTCCGCGGTGTTCCCGCCGATCGGCCCGGGCACCCCGGCGCCGCAGGCGGGCGTCCAGACGCCCTACCAGCCCGCGCCGACCCCGAACCCGTACGGCACCCCGACGCCGCCCGCCTCCTACGGCTACCCGCAGCAGGGTTACCAGACGCCCGCTCCGGCCTACGGCCACCAGCAGGCCCCGCACACCCCGCCCGCGTACAACCTCAGCCCGCAGCCGTCCACCTCGGTGTCCTCGGGCGGTGGAGGCCGCCGCAACAGCAAGCCGGTGCTCATCGGCTCGGCCGTCGTCGCCGTGGTGGCGGTGGGCGGCCTCATCGCCAGCCTCGCGATGAGCGGAGGCGACGACGACGCCAAGGGCGGTACCTCCAGCTCCTCGCCGTCGGTGACGAAGGCGGCGGACTACCGGGCGCCGGACACCTCCAAGACGATCGAGCCGACGGAGTGCTCCGAGCCGCAGGAGTCGTACAACGACCCCGACAAGATCCGGGTGCCGAACCTCAAGTTCAAGTACATCGGCTCGGTCAAGGAGTGCTTCCAGGCCGCCGGCTGGCAGTACAAGATCGTGAAGGTGGACGAGAACACGTACGGCGACGGGGCGGTCATGGACCAGTTCCCCGCCGCCGGGACGGACGTCGACCCGAAGGACATGCCCGAGATCCAGATCAAGGTCTCCACGGGCAACCCGGCGTCGTGACCGCCTGACGTCAACCGCCTGATGTCATGGGAGAAGGGCCCGGCGCCGAATACGCCGGGCCCTTCTCGTGTGTACGGCTACGGATGACTGTCCGGCGCTCTAGAGGTACGGCCCGCCGGTACGGCCGCCCGCCGCGCGCGGATCGTCGACGCCCTCGTGCCCCACTCCCGGCGGCAGCGCCCGGCGCATCTGCTCCAACTGGGCACGTGCGGCCATCTGCTGGGCAAAGAGCGTGGTCTGGATGCCGTGGAAGAGGCCCTCCAGCCAGCCGACCAACTGGGCCTGCGCGATGCGCAGTTCCGCGTCGCTCGGCGTCGAGTCCTCGTTGAACGGCAGGGACAGCCGCTCCAGTTCCTCGACCAGCTCCGGCGCCAGGCCGTCCTCCAGCTCCTTCACCGAGCTCGAGTGGATCTCCTTCAGCCGGACCCGGCTCGCCTCGTCCAGAGGAGCCGCGCGTACCTCCTCGAGCAGCTGCTTGATCATGCTGCCGATCCGCATGACCTTCGCCGGCTGTTCGACCTGCTCGGTCACCGGGATCTCACGGGAGTCGTCGTCAGCGTCGATGTCACCGAGCGCCATGCCGTCCTGACCTACGACCAGGATCTTCTGGGCGTTCTCCGGCGACCTTTCGTTCCTCGGCATCTCCATGCCGTCATTCTCTCGCACGTCCCCACCTCATCACCGTGGCACCCCCCGGGAAAGGTGATCCACTGTTTCCGTTCGGCGGAGTCCGGAATGCGGTGACAGTTCCCCGATGTGAGGCTTGTTGCGTCTTTTCTTGGCGACTGGGCACCGGGAGGGGGTCACGGACGTGGCTCCATGGCAGCAGGCGTGGTGCGCGACGCGGGCAGGCGTGGGCGTCGGAGCGGTCGTGCTGGGCGGGCTCGTGCTGCCCTGCGGGGGCGTCTCCTCGTACGCGGCCGTCGCGTCGTACACCGCCGTGTCGGCGTCCGCCACCCCCGCCCCCTCCTCCTCCGCACCCGACCGGGCCGGCAGCCGGGCGGGCGAGGGACGCCAGCGGCCCGGCCGGGCCGGCGACCACGCGGAGGAGGCCGACGAGGACGCGGAAGAGGAGACGCAGGACACGGAGGGCGAGGACAGCACGGGCGAGGGCAGCGACGACGGCGGCCTCTCCGACGACACCGCCGCGTCCGAGTCGCCGGAGACCACCGCTCCCATGCCCTCGGGCGCGCCACGGGACCCCGCACGGCGTCCCGTGGCGCAGCCGGAGGGGTCCGACGGCCCCGTGCTGCAGATCCTGCCGCTGGGCAGCGGTCTCGTCCTCATCGGCCTCGGCATCGCTCTCGCCCTGGCCGCCCTGCGGCTGCGCCGCACCTGAGGCCACCGCCGCGTCAGGGCCTCCCTAGGTCGTGACCAGCAGTACCTTGCCGACGTGGGTGCTGGCCTCGACGATCCGGTGGGCCTCGGCCGCGTCGCTCATCGGGACCTCGCGGTCGACGACGGGGCGGACATGGCCGGCGGCGAGCAGTGGCCAGACGTGTTCGCGTACGGCCGCCACGATGGCCGTCTTCTCCTCCAGGGGACGGGCCCGCAGCGAGGTCGCGCTGATCGCGGCGCGCTTGCCGAGAAGCGCGCCGATGTTCAGCTCGGCCTTGATGCCCCCCTGCATACCGATGATCGCGAGGCGGCCGTTGACGGCGAGCGCCTGGACATTGCGATCCAGGTACTTCGCGCCCATGTTGTCGAGGATGACATCGGCGCCCGCGCCGTCCGTGGCCTGCTTCAGCTCGGCGACGAAGTCCTGCTCGCGGTAGTTGATCAGGATGTCCGCGCCCAGCTCGGCGCACTGGTCCAGCTTCTCCTTGGTGCCCGCGGTGACGGCGACCCTGGCGCCGACGGCCTTGGCCAGCTGGATCGCCATGGTCCCGATGCCACTGGAGCCGCCGTGCACCAGCAGCGTCTCGCCGGGACGCAGGTGGGCGATCATGAAGACGTTCGACCAGACGGTGCTGGTCACCTCGGGGAGCGCGGCGGCCCGCCGCAGATCGACGCCGGCCGGCACGGGCAGCAGCTGGCCGGCCGGCACGGCGACCTTCTCCGCGTATCCGCCGCCCGCGAGCAGCGCGCACACCTCGTCGCCGACGGCCCAGCCGGAGACGCCGGGGCCGACCTCGACGATCCGGCCGGAGCACTCCAGGCCGGGGTAGCGGGAGGCACCGGGCGGCGGATCGTAGAAACCCTGCCGCTGAAGGATGTCGGCCCGGTTGACGGCGCCGGCCACCACCTCGACCAGGACCTCGCCCGCGCCGGGTACGGGATCGGGGACCTCGTCCCACACCAGCGCCTCGGGACCACCAGGTTCGGGAATCGTGATCGCATGCATGAAGGGGACGCTACTCCTCCCGCCTCCTGGCTCCCGATCATGGTCCGCGGCGGCGATGGCGGGGGAGCGCGAAAATCGAGATGCGATCACCGATGAGTTCGGGCGACGGTAAAGGTCTCCCCATGCGTAGCCCAAGTACGCGGAAGGAACCCCATGAGCCAGCACACCGCCGGCCTGGCGATCGAGACTGCGGGCCTGGTCAAGACATTCGGCGAGACCCGGGCCGTGGACGGCGTCGATCTCGCCGTCCCCACCGGCACGGTCTACGGCGTCCTCGGGCCGAACGGCGCCGGCAAGACGACCACCGTGAAGATGCTCGCCACGCTGCTGCGGCCGGACGGCGGCCAGGCCCGAATCTTCGGCCACGACATCGTCCGGGAGGCCGACGAGGTGCGCGGCCGGGTGAGCCTGACCGGCCAGTACGCGTCCGTGGACGAGGACCTCACCGGCACCGAGAACCTGGTGCTGCTCGGCCGGCTTCTCGGGCACGGCAAGAAGGCCGCCCGGGAGCGGTCCGCGCAGCTCCTCGCCGCGTTCGGGCTCACCGGCGCGGCCGGAAAGCAGGTCAAGCACTACTCCGGCGGCATGCGGCGCCGGATCGACATCGCCGCGTCCATCCTCAGCACGCCCGACCTGCTCTTCCTCGACGAGCCGACGACCGGGCTCGATCCGCGCAGCCGCAACCAGGTGTGGGACATCGTGCGGGCGGTGGTCGCCCAGGGCACCACCGTGCTGCTGACCACGCAGTATCTGGACGAGGCCGACCAACTCGCGTCCCGGATCGCCGTCATCGACCGGGGCCGGGTCATCGCCGAGGGCACGAAGGGCGAGCTGAAGGCGTCCGTCGGCGCCGGCTCCGTCCATCTGCGGCTGCGCGACGCCGAGCAGCGGCCCGAGGCCGAGCAGGTGCTGCGGCTGGCCCTGGACGCGGACGTCCAGCGGGAGCCGGACCCGGTGGCGCTGACCGCCCGGCTCGACGCGGCGGTGGGCGACGCGGCCGCAGCGCAGGCCGCCCGGGCCCTCGGGGAACTGGCCCGGGCCGGGATCGTCGTCGACAACTTCTCGCTGGGCCAGCCCAGCCTGGACGAGGTGTTCCTCGCCCTCACCGGACACGATACGAAGACCGACACCGAGCCCGGAACACCGGCCGACGCCGGTACATCGACCCGCGGTCAGAAAGGCGAGGTGCCGGTATGAGCACCGTGACCAGCACGGACGTCCAGGATCTGGCCCCCGTCAGCGCCGAGTCGCTGGCCGCGCTGCTCGTCGCACAGGAGCGGCCGCCCCGCCCGAGCGCCCTCTCGGCCTCCCTCACCTTCGGCTGGCGGGCGATCCTCAAGATCAAGCACGTGCCGGAGCAGCTCTTCGACGTCACCGCGTTCCCGATCATGATGGTGCTGATGTACACGTACCTGTTCGGGGGCGCCCTGGCCGGGTCCCCGGAGGAGTACATCCAGTTCCTGCTGCCGGGCATCCTGGTGATGTCGGTCGTGATGATCACGATGTACACGGGTGTCTCGGTGAACACCGACATCGAGAAGGGCGTCTTCGACCGCTTCCGGTCGCTGCCGATCTGGCGGCCGTCGACGATGGTCGGCTATCTGCTGGGCGACGCGCTGCGCTACACGATCGCGTCCGTCGTGATGCTCACCGTCGGCATGATCCTCGGCTACCGGCCGGACGGCGGGCTCGCGGGCGTGGTCGCGGGAATCGCCCTGCTGGTCGTCTTCTCGTTCGCGTTCTCATGGATCTGGACGATGTTCGGGCTGCTGCTGCGCACCGAGAAGTCGGTGATGGGCGTCAGCATGATGGTGATCTTCCCGCTCACCTTCCTGTCCAACGTGTTCGTCGACCCCCGCACCATGCCGGGCTGGCTCCAGGCGTTCGTCAACAACAGCCCGGTCACCCATCTGGCCTCGGCGGTACGGGGACTGATGGCGGGTGACTGGCCCGCTGCCGAGATCGCCTGGTCGCTGGGGTGGGCCGGACTGTTCGTGCTGGTCTTCGGGCCGGTGACGATGCGGCTCTACAACCGCAAGTAGCGCCCGCCGCCCTCTTCGAGCACCCCGAGCTGTCCGACCCGCCGGCGGGCAGCGCCCGGGAGCGTGCGCCTCAGGCCGGCGGGAGCGGCGGGACCCCGGGCATGCCGGGGGTCCCAAGGGGGGCCCGGCTACGGTCCGGGCCCACCCGCACGATCGTGACCACCCGGTCCGTCGGCTCCAGCATGCCGATCGCGGGATCGTCGTAGGCGAGGACGCGGTGCCCGCGGACGACACTCACCACCAGGTCGTCCGTCTCCCGCGGTCCGCGGCCGGCCTCGGCCTTGGTGACGGGCCGTTCGACGAGGTCGAGCCCGTCGCCCTGCTGGATCAGGTCCTCCATGACCCGGCCCGCCGCCGGGCTGAGCACGGACAGGCCGAGGAGCCGGCCGGCCGCACCGGCACTGGTGATGACCTCGTCGGCGCCCGACTGCCTGAGCAGCGGGGCGTTCTCCTCCTCGCGGACCGCCGCCACGATCTTCGCCCTGGGGTTGAGCTGGCGGGCCGTCAGCGCCACGAGGACGGCCGTGTCGTCCCGCTGGGTCGCGATGACGATCCGTCCCGCCCGCTGCACCTCGGCCCGTCGCAGCACATCACTGCGGGTGGCGTCCCCGACCACACCCTCGTACCCCTCGGCCGTCGCCGCGTCGATCACCTTCGCACTGGGATCGATCACCACGACCTGTTCCTTGCGCAGGCCCGCCGTGCAGGCCGTCCGGATCGCGGACCGCCCCTTCGTTCCGAAGCCGACGACGACAGTGTGGTCGCGCAAGGGGACCTCCGGGATCATGGATCTGTGGACTCATGGACACGTGTTGCTTCATGACGGGCAGGAGCCCGCCGGGAACCATGGTGCCCACCGATCGGATCACCGTCACAGGGGGCACACGATGAAGGACCACGAACGACCGCCGGCCGGCCCGGCCAGACTCTCCCTCTTCAGGTCCCTCTGGTACCGCTCTCGCACCGAAGCCCGGGACGACGCCGAGGCGGGCCGTTCCATCACGATGCCCATGCGCATCGCCGTCCCCCCGCTTCTGCAGGTACTCCGACGCCTCGCCATGGGCCTGCTGGTACTGGCCGTCACCACGTTGATCGTCTACGTCGACCGTGACGGCTACAACGACAACTCGGACGGCTCCGTCAGCCTCCTCGACGCCGCCTACTACGCCACCGTCACCCTCTCCACCACCGGCTACGGCGACATCACCCCGGTCAGTGAAACGGCCCGGCTCGTCAACATCCTCGTCATCACGCCACTGCGCGTGCTGTTCCTGATCATCCTGGTCGGCACCACCCTGGAAGTACTCACCGAGCGCACCCGGCAGCAGGTCCGCGTCCACCGCTGGCGGGCCCGCACCAGCAATCACGTCGTGGTAGTCGGTTACGGCACGAAGGGCCGCCACGCGGTGGAGACCCTCGTCGGGCAGGGCATCGCCAAGGACCGGATCGTCATCGTGGACGCCCAGCGCAAGGCCGCGCTCGCCGCCGGCGACGACGGACTGGTGTCGGTCACCGGGGACGCCACCCGCTCGGAGACGCTCCTCAAGGCCGAGGTCCACACCGCCTCCCGGGTGATCGTCGCCCCGCAACGCGACGACACGGCCGCCCTGGTCACCCTCACCGCCCGGCAGCTGAACCGGCGCGCGACGATCGTCGCGGCCGCCCGGGAGGACGAGAACGTGCCGCTGCTCAAGCAGAGCGGCGCGGACACCGTGATCACCAGCTCCAGCTCCGCCGGCCGGCTGCTCGGCGTTTCGATGGTCAGCCCGACCGTGGCCAGGACCCTGGAGAACCTGATGACCCTCGGCAACGGCCTGGACCTCATCGAGCGGCCGGTCAGCAAGGCGGAGGTCGGCGCGGCGCCCCGCAGCTGTGCGGACCTGGTCGTGGCCGTCGTCCGGGGCAAGGAACTGCTGGACTACACCGACCCCCGGCTCTCCCGGCTCCATATGGGGGACCGCGTGATCACGGTCAGCCGCGCCGTCCCGGCGCCTGAGCAGGCATGACGATGTTTCACGTGAAACCGGGGGCGAGCAGGGGCGAGCTCGACCAAGCCGGGGCCGTTTCACGTGAAACATGGGTGGATCAGGGCTGTTTCACGTGAAACAGGCGTCGATCCCGGCCGTCGCCCACGGCAGGTCGAGGAGCTCCGTCTCCTGACCCGTGCGTGCACCGCCCGGCGGCACGACGGCGAGGGCGTCGGCCGCCGCGATGCCTCGCAGCATGGCCGGGCCGTTGTAGTGCAGCGGCACGGCATGGTCACCGCGCAGGACGACCGGGATGAGCCGGGTGTCGTACGGGTGCCCGTGCACCGATTGCCGCAGCGGCAGCGCGTACGGCTCGGGAGCCGGCCGGGCGGCGAGGGTGCGCAGCAGCGGCTCGGCGAGCGTGAGCAGGCCGGAGACGGCCGCGAGGGGGTTGCCGGGCAGGCCGACGAGGTGCTGGTTCTCCTTGAGGCGGGCCAGCAGCATCGGGTGACCGGGGCGCACCTTGACGCCGTCGACGAGGAGTTCGGCGTCGAGCCGGCGCAGGGTGGGGTGCACGTGGTCGACGGGTCCCGAGGCGGTGCCACCGGTGGTGACGACGAGATCGGCGCCGGATGCGGTGATGGCCTTGTGCAGGGCCTTCGCGTCGTCGCCGAGCCGGCGTACGGAGGTGACCTCGGCGCCCAGCGCCCGCAGCCACGGGGGCAGCATCGGCCCGAGCGCGTCCCGGATGAGGCCGTCGTGCGGGCGGCCCTCGGTGAGCAGTTCGTCGCCCAGGACGAGAACCTCGACCCGGGGTCTGGGGACGGCGGCCAGCGTGTCGTACCCGGCGGCCGCGGCGAGGCCCAGGACGGCCGGGGTCACCACCGCCCCGGCCCGCAGCAACTGATCCCCGCTGCGGCATTCCTGGCCCCTTGAGCGGATGTCCTGGCCGTGCTGCATCTCGCGGGTCGGGTGCAGCCGGCCGTTGTCGTCGGTCCGGCCGTGCTCGCTGCGCAGGACCGCGGTGGTGTCCGGGGGGATCCGGGCGCCGGTGGCGATCCGTACGGCCTCGCCGTCGGCCAGGGGCGCGGGCGCCGAGCCGCCGGCCAGCACGCCCTCCTCCCGTACGTACCAGGGGCCGGGACCCGCGACAGCCCAGCCGTCCATCGCCGAGGTGTCGAAGGAGGGCAGGTCGGTGAGGGCCGTCAGCGGGGCGGCCAGCACGAGGCCGAGGGCATCGCCGAGGGTCACGGAGACGGGAGCGGTACGGGCGGCGCCGGAGCGGGCGGCGCGGGCGGCGATCGTCCGGGCCTCGGACCAGGAGGTCGCCCGGTGGCGGTGCTCGGCAGCGTCGGCCCGGTGACCCGCCTCCGGGCTCCGGGCCGAGGAAGAAGGGGAGGAGGAGGGCGGCGTGCCCTCGCCGCTGCCCTCGCGCTGTGCGGGGCCGTGGCCGCCGGGGCGGCGGGCGGTGCCGTTGCCGTCCTTCACGAGGGCGAGCGCCTCCTCGACGTCGAGGTCCTCGGCGTCGAGGCCCTGCCGGGTACCGCGGGCGGTCATCCGGCGTCCGGTCCGGAGCCGCCGGGCTTGTCGGCCTTCTCGGCCTTCTCGGCCTTCTGCTGCTCGGCTTTCTCCTGTTCGGCCTCCTCCGCCCAGCGCAGCGCGAGCGCGGCGGCCTTGCGGGCGGCCTCGGCGACGGCTTCGGGGCCTCCCTGGGCCTGCGCGGCCGCATAGCCGACCAGGAAGGTGGTCAGCGGGGCCGCCGGCCTGGCCACCCCGTGGGCGGCGTCGCGGGCCAGATCGAGGAGGGCGCCGGTGTCGACGTCGAGGTCGATGCCCAGCTCGTCCTTGACTGCGGAAATCCATTCATCCAACACGTGGTCATGCTCCCTGATACGTGCCCTGGCGGCGGCGATGTCGTCCCAGGTGTCGCAGTCGAACGACGCGACCGGGTCGGGGACGCGGGTGAGGTCGAGTCCGGCGGTCAGCCGGCGCAGCGGCAGTCCGGTGAGGCCGCCTTCGCCGGCGGTGAGCACCGCCAGTTCGCGGCGCAGGGCGGCCGTGCGGTACGCGGCGACGAGCGGCTGGTCACGGCCGTCGGCGTCGGTGAGCAGCACGCCCTCGGCCGCGCCGACGCGCAGGGCGGTCAGCAGTCGCCGTACGGTGTCCGCCGCGAGGAAGGGCAGATCGGCGGAGAGGACGAGGACGTCGTCCGCCGTGGTGTGGCGCAGTCCGGCGTCGAGCGCGGCGACGGGCCCCGCGCCGGGCGGGTCCTCGCGCGCCCAGCGCACGGGCCGCGCGGTGGGGCGGGGATCGGCGACGACGACGGTGGTGCGCGCGTCGGCGCAGGCGCCGAGCACCCGGTCGAGCAGCGCGCGTCCGCCCACCCGCACCCCCGGCTTGTCGGCGCCGCCGAGCCGGCGGGCGCCGCCACCGGCGAGCACGACGGCGTCGTGGGCGGCGGGCTCGTTCGAGGTCACCCCCCGAGTATGCGGGCCGCCCCGGCGATGCGGGCCCGCCGGATCACGGGAAACGCGCGAATCGCCGGGGCACGCCCGCCATCACAGGGTGCGCAACAGCACCGCCGGCTGCTCCACGCAGTCCGCCACGTAGCGCAGGAAGCCTCCCGCCGTTCCGCCGTCGCACACCCGGTGGTCGAAGGTGAGCGAGAGCTGGACGACCTGGCGCACCGCCAGCTCGCCCTCGTGCACCCACGGCTTCGGGATGATGCGGCCGACACCGAGCATGGCCGCCTCGGGGTGGTTGATGATCGGTGTGGAGCCGTCGACTCCGAACACCCCGTAGTTGTTCAGGGTGAAGGTGCCGCCGGTCAGGTCGGCGGGGGTGAGACGGCCTTCCCGGGACGCCTCGGTGAGCCGGGCGAACTCCGCGGTGAGTCCCTCGGCGTCCCTGGCGTGCGCGTCGCGGACGACGGGCACGACGAGTCCCCGCTCGGTCTGCGCGGCGAAGCCGAGGTGGACATGGTCGAACTGGACGACCTCCCGGGCCGCCAGGTCGACGGTGGAGTTGAGCTCCGGGAAGCGGGCCAGCGCCGCGGTGCAGATACGGGCGAGCAGCGCGAGGAGGGAGATCTTCGGCCCGCCGGACGCGTTCATGGCCGCCCGGGCCCGCATCAGCTCCGTCGCGTCGGCGTCCACCCAGCAGGTGGCGTCGGGGATCTCGCGTCGGCTGCGGGAGAGCTTGTCGGCGACGGCACCCCGGACGCCCTTGAGCGGGACGCGGCGGCCTCCGGAGGGAGCGGAGGACCGGGACGGCAGCTGGGCCGCCTGGTCCCGCGGGGCGGCCCCCCGCAGCGCGTTCTCCACGTCCGCCCGCAGGATCAGCCCCTGGGGCCCGGAGCCCGTGAGCTCCCGCAGGTCCAGGTTGTTCTCCCGGGCGAGTCTGCGCACCAGGGGGGAGATCACCGGGACGGGGCCGTCGGCTGCCACGGTCGGAAGGACCGGCGCCGCCGGGGCCGCCGGAGCCGCGGCGACGGTCACGGCGGCGGGTTCCGGGCGCGCCGACCGGACCCGGCGCCTGCGCGCGGGTGCCTCCGAGGTGCCGTAACCGACGAGCACGTTGCCCGACCCCTCGGCGCTCTCGGCGGGAACGTCCAGGCCGTCGGCGGCCGGCGCGCCGACCGCGACCGTGATCAGCGGGGCGCCGACGGGCAGTTCGGTGCCCTCCTCGCCGAAGCGCGCGGTGACCACACCGCCGTAGGGGCAGGGCACCTCGACCATCGCCTTGGCCGTCTCGACCTCGACGACCGGCTGGTCGACGGCGACGACGTCGCCCACCTGGACCAGCCAGCGGACGATCTCCGCCTCGGTGAGTCCCTCCCCGAGGTCGGGGAGCTTGAACTCCAGCACCTGTGCCATCAGTTGCCCGCCTCCCACTGCAACCGCGCCACGGCGTCCAGGATGCGGTCGACGCCGGGCAGGTGGTGGCGCTCCAGCATCGGCGGCGGGTACGGAAGGTCGAACCCGGCGACGCGCAGCACCGGCGCCTCCAGGTGGTGGAAGCAGCGCTCCGTGACGCGGGCCGCGATCTCGCCGCCCGGGCCGCCGAAGGAGCCCGACTCGTGCACGACGACCGCGCGTCCGGTCCGCCGGACCGAGGCGCAGACGGTCTCGTCGTCGAAGGGCACCAGCGAGCGCAGGTCGACGACCTCGAGGTCCCAGCCCTCGGCGCGCGCCGCCTCGGCGGCTTCGAGGCAGACCGGCACCGAAGGACCGTAGGTGATCAGTGTGGCGCTCCGGCCCGGGCGCCGCACCACCGCGCGGCCGATCGGTTCGACACGCTGCGGTTCCTCCGGGTTCCAGGAGTCCTTGGACCAGTACAGGCGCTTGGGTTCGAGGACGACGACCGGGTCGTCGGAGGCGATGGCGGCGCGCAGCAGACCGTAGGCGTCGGCGACCGTGGCGGGCGTGACGACGTGGAGGCCCGGGGTCGCCATGTAGTACGCCTCGGAGGAGTCGCTGTGGTGCTCGACGCCTCCGATGCCGCCGCCGTAGGGCACCCGGACGGTGATCGGCAGGGGCATACGGCCGCGGGTGCGGTTGCGCATACGGGCGACATGGCTGATGAGCTGCTCGAACGCCGGGTAGGCGAAGGCGTCGAACTGCATCTCCACGACCGGCCGCAGTCCGTACATCGCCATGCCGACGGCCGTGCCGAGGATGCCCGCCTCGGCGAGCGGGGTGTCCGTGCAGCGGTCCTCGCCGAACTCCGCGGCGAGCCCGTCAGTGACCCGGAAGACACCGCCGAGGGTGCCCACGTCCTCGCCCAGGACGTGCACGCTCGGGTCGGCGGCCATCGCGTCCCGGAGCGCGCGGGTGAGGGCCTGCGCCATGGTGGCGGGCTTGAGGGCGACGGTGGTCATCGGTGCGTACCCTCCTGGTCGGCGTGCTCGGCCTCGAGCTCCGCCCGCAGCAGGTCCCGCTGCTCCCGCAGTTGGGGGGTGGGTTCGGCGTACACATGGGCGAACAGGTCCATGGGGTCGAGGACCGCGTCCTGGTTCATGCGGGCGCGCAGGTCGGCGGCCATTACCTCGGCGGCGTCCCGCGCGGACTGCTTCACGTCCTCGTCGAGCAGCCCGCGCGTGGTGAGTTCGCGCTCCAGCAGCTGGATCGGGTCGTGTTCGCGCCAGGTCTCGACCTCGGCGTCACCGCGGTAGCGGGTGGCGTCGTCGGCGTTGGTGTGCGCCTCGATGCGGTAGGTCACCGCCTCCACGAGGGTGGGGCCGCCGCCCTCCCGCGCGTGCCGTACGGCGTCGGTCAGCACCTCGTGCACGGCGGCCGCGTCGTTGCCGTCGACCAGGCGGCCCGGCATGCCGTATCCGACGGCCTTGTGGGCCAGCGAGGGAGCGGCGGTCTGCTTGGCGAGCGGTACGGAGATCGCGAAGCCGTTGTTCTGCACGAGGAAGACGACCGGGGCCTGCCAGACGGCGGCGAAGTTCAGCGCCTCGTGGAAGTCGCCCTCGCTGGTGCCGCCGTCGCCGACCATCGCGAGCGCGACCACGTCGTCGCCCTTGAGGCGGGCGGCGTGCGCGAGACCCACGGCGTGCGGGAGCTGGGTGGCGAGCGGGGTGGACAGCGGCGCCACCCGGTGCTCGTAGGGGTCGTAGCCGGTGTGCCAGTCGCCGCGCAGCAGGGTGAGGGCCTCGACGGGATCCACGCCGCGCGCGACGACGGCGAGGGTGTCGCGGTAGCTGGGGAAGAGCCAGTCCCGCTCCTGGAGAGCGAGCGCGGCGGCGACCTCGCAGGCCTCCTGGCCGGTGCTGGAGGGGTAGACGGCGAGTCTGCCCTGCTTGGTGAGGGCGGTGGCCTGGACGTTGTAACGGCGGCCGCGCACCAGCTGGGCGTACAGCCGACGCAACAGCTCCGGGTCGGCCTGCGCGGCCGCGTCGGTGCCGAGCACGCGGTACGGCTCCGCGTCGGGCAGCAGCGGCGCGGGGTCGGTACGGGGCTGCCAGGCCGGCGGCGGAGTCGGCCGGTAAGCGCCCCGCTGCTCCATGACCGTCATGACGGCACCTCCTCATGGGAGTGGCTACGGGAGACGCGTCGGTTGTGATGCGCCTCACCTACCGATTGTTCGGTCGTCGGCACATTTTGGCTACAGGGCCCCTCAGGCTGTGGACAAACGGTTCTCCACAACCTGAGATGGGTGCAGTACGTCCATGGCAGGGAGGCAGGGGGACATGGCACCTGAACAAATGGCCGAAGGGCCGGAGAACGGCACCGCGCCGCCTCCGGGCAACCCTCCGCCACCGACCGGTGTCCTGTCGCCCAGCAGCGCCCCGTCACCGGGCGGCGCCCCGCTGCCGCTGCCGCCGCCGCGTCCGCTGGACGCCATCGACCAGGACATCCTGCAGATACTCCAGGCGGACGGCCGCGCCTCTATACGGTCGGTCGCCGAGCGGGTCCACGTCTCGCGTGCCAACGCCTACGCGCGGATCAACCGGCTCATCGAGGACGGCGTCATCCGCGGCTTCGGCGCCCGTGTCGACCACGAGCGCGCCGGGCAGGGCACGAGCGCCTACATCACGCTGAAGATCGTGCAGAACTCCTGGCGGACGGTGCGCGAGCAGCTGAGGCTGCTGCCCGGCGCCTCCCACATCGCCCTCGTGGGAGGCGATTTCGACGTCCTGCTCCTGGTGCACACGCCGGACAACAGGGCGCTGCGCGAGGTGGTGCTCACCCGGCTCCAGCTGATCCCCGAGGTGCTCAGCACGCGCACGCTGCTGGTGTTCGAGGAGGAGGACCTGGAGCCGCAGGGGTGAGCCCTACGACGCCCTAAGGTGCTGTGCGCAGCCCCTCGAAGACCAGCCGCACCACCGCGTCGGCGACCTCGATCTCGACCATCCCCCGGCCGCCCGGCCGGTACCACTCGACGATCGAGTTGATCATCCCGAAGACCAGCCGGGTGGCCAGCCGTACCTCCATGTCACCGCGTATGTCCCCGTCGGCGGCGGCCGCCTTGAGCAGCTCGGCGACCCGGTGGTCGAAGTCGCGGCGCCGCTCCAGGGCCCACCGTTCGGTGTCGGTGTTGCCGCGCACGCGCAGCAGCAGTGTCACGTACGGCAGTTCGCCGATGAGCACCTCGACCATGCGCCGCACGACGTACTCCAGGCGCTCCGAGGCGTCCCCCACGCGCGCGTGCTCCTCCTCGAGGATCCCGAAGAGGCCGTCCAGGGCCCGGCTGACGGCCCGCCGCAGCAGTTCCTCCTTGCCGGCGACATGGTGGTAGATCGACGACTTGGAGATGCCGGCCGCCTTGGACAGGTGCTCCATCGAGGTGCCGTCGTAGCCGCGCTCGTTGAAGATCTGGACGGCGACGGAGAGCAGGGTCTCCGGGGTGTACGTGTCGCGCTTGGCGGTCGTCACGAGGCGCCCTCCCGCTTCTCGGTGGCATAGGAGTGGCGGTACAGCGCGAGGGACGGCGCGTAGCGGCCGGAGGGGTCGCGCTCGTGCAGGTCGTCCAGGAGGGAGCAGGCCCAGGTGCGGCCCAGCCTGCGGCTCCACTCGAAGGGGCCGAGAGGGTAGTTGACACCCAGCCGCATCGCGGTGTCGATGTCCTCCTCGGTGGCCACGCCCTTGGCCACGGCGTCGTGCGCGAGGTCGACGATCCGCGCGACCGTACGGGCGACGATCATGCCCGGGACGTCGCCGATGACGCTGACGTCCTTGCCGAGCGCCTGGAACAGGCCGATCGCCTCGGACATCGTCTGCGTGGAGGTGTCCTGGGAGGCGGACAGGGCGATGCGGGTGGCCTTGCGGTAGTCCAGGGCGAGGTCGAAGTAGACGACGTCCCGGAACTCCACGGACGTCTGGCCGTCGGCGAGGGCGAGCTGGCCGCCGCCGGGCAGCACCAGGCGGGTGCCGTGGTCCTCCTCCTCCTCGCGGACCTGGATGCCCGCCTCGCGGATCAGCGCGAGCAGTTCGGAGGCGGGGCCCAGATTGCCCTCGGCGGCGACGTACGCGGGCGGCTGGGCCTTCTCCGCGGTGTGCGGTTCGGCGGCTCCGGCCTTGTCCGCGTAGTCGTACCAGCCCTGGCCGGTCTTGCGGCCGAGGCGCCCCGACTCGACCAGACGCCGCTGGGCGAGCGAGGGCGTGAAGCGCACGTCCTGGAAGAAGGACCGCCACACGGAGTGCGTGACCGACTCGTTGACGTCCTGTCCGATCAGGTCGGTCAGCTCGAAGGCGCCCATCTTGAAGCCGCCCGACTCGCGCAGGATCGCGTCGATGGTGGCCGGGTCGGCGCCCTGCGCCTCGTAGACGGCGAACGCCTCGGCGTAGAAGGGCCGCGCGATGCGGTTGACGATGAAGCCGGGGGTGTCGGCGCAGGCGACCGGCGTCTTGCCCCAGGAACGGGCCGTCTCGTACGCGCGGGTGGCCGACGTGACGTCGGTGGCGTACCCGGAGACGACCTCGACCAGCGGCAGCAGCGGCGCGGGGTTGAAGAAGTGCAGGCCCACCAGGCGGCCCGGGTTGCGCAGGGCGCCCCCGACGGCGGTCACCGACAGGGACGAGGTGTTGGTCGCGAGCAGGCAGTCCTCGCCGACCACGTCCTCCAGCTGCCGGAACAGCTCCTGCTTGGCCTCCAGGAGCTCCACGACGGCCTCGACGACCAGGGAGCAGTCGGCGAGGTCGGTGAGGCTCTCCGCGGGCCGCAGGCGGGCACGTGCCTCGTCCCGGTCGCCGGCGGCGAGGCGGTCCTTCTCGACGAGCCGGTCCAGACGGGCGCCGATCGCGTCGGCCGCCTCGCGGGCGCGGCCGGGCACGGCGTCGTACAGCCGCACGGGATGACCGGCGACGAGCGCGACCTGGGCGATGCCCTGGCCCATGGTGCCGGTGCCGACGACGGCCACGGGGCTGCTGAGGTCGAGTGCTGTCATGTGCGCGATCCTCCCGCACGGGGTTTTCCACAGATGCGGCAGGCCCCCTTGTCCCGACCGATCGTTCGGTTACTCTAACCCTGACTGGCTGTTCCTGCCCAGGTTTCCGCCAGGTCATGAGCTCGACGGAGAGTTCTCAAGACGAGGAGTTGGTCCCGCATGGCCGCCGCCGAACCGACCGCGCACGCTCTGATCGCCCAGCACCGGCCCACCCTCGACCAGGCCCTGGAAGCGATCCGCACCCGCGCGTACTGGTCCCCGCACCCGGAACACCCCAAGGCCTACGGGGAGAACGGCAGTCTGGACGCCGCGGCCGGCAAGGCCGCCTTCGACGCCGTGCTGCACACCCGCCTCGACCTCGGCCAGCCCGGCACCGACGACTGGGTGGGCGGCGAGGTCTCGCCGTACGGCGTCGAACTGGGCGTGACCTACCCGCACGCGGACGTGGACACGCTGCTGCCCGCAATGCGGGCCGGACAGGGTGCCTGGCGGGACGCGGGAGCGGAACTGCGCGCGGTGGTCTGTCTGGAGATCCTCAAGCGGATCAGCGACCGGACGCACGAGTTCGCGCACGCGGTCATGCACACCTCCGGCCAGGCCTTCATGATGGCGTTCCAGGCGGGCGGCCCGCACGCGCAGGACCGCGGCCTGGAAGCGGTGGCGTACGCGTACGCGGAGCAGGTCCGCACGCCCGGCACGGCGGAGTGGAGCAAGCCCCAGGGCAAGCGCGACCCGCTCGCGATGACCAAGCGCTTCACCCCGGTCCCGCGCGGGATCGCCCTGCTCATCGGCTGCAACACCTTCCCGACGTGGAACGGCTACCCGGGCCTGTTCGCCTCCCTTGCCACCGGCAACGCGGTCCTGGTCAAGCCCCACCCGCGCGCGGTGCTGCCGCTCGCGCTGACCGTCGGCGTCGCGCGCGAGGTGCTCGCCGAGGCCGGCTTCGACCCGAACCTGGTCGCGCTGGCCGCCGAGCGCCCCGGCGAGGGCATCGCCAAGACCCTGGCCACCCGCCCCGAGATCCGGATCGTCGACTACACCGGCTCGACCGCCTTCGGCGACTGGCTGGAGGCCAACGCCCGCCAGGCGCAGGTCTACACCGAGAAGGCCGGCGTCAACACGGTGATCGTGGAGTCCACGGCGAACTACAAGGGCATGCTCGCCAACCTGGCGTTCTCGCTCTCCCTGTACAGCGGCCAGATGTGCACGACCCCGCAGAACCTGCTGATCCCCCGCGACGGCATCCGCACGGACGAGGGCGCGAAGACCTTCGACGAGGTCGTCGCCGACCTCGCCCGCTCGGTCGACGGCCTCCTCGGCGACGACGCACGCGCGAACGCGCTGCTCGGCGCGATCGTCAACCCGGACGTCAAGGCCCGCCTGGAGGCCGCCGCGGGCCTCGGCGAGGTCGCCCTCGCCTCCCGCGAGGTGAGCAACCCGGAGTTCCCGGACGCGATCGTGCGCACCCCGGTGCTCGTCAAGCTCGACGGGGCGCGGAAGTACTGGGAGGGGACGGACGACGAGGCCGCCTACATGGGCGAGTGCTTCGGCCCGGTCTCCTTCGCCGTCGCCGTCGACTCCGCGGCCGACGCGGTCGCCCTGCTGCGGCGCACGGTGCGCGAGAAGGGCGCGATGACGGTCGGCGCGTACACCACCGACGCGGAGGTCGAGCAGGCCGTCGAGGAGGTCTGCCTGGAGGAGGCCGCCCAGCTGTCCCTCAACCTCACCGGCGGGGTGTACGTCAACCAGACGGCCGCGTTCTCCGACTTCCACGGCTCGGGCGGCAACCCGGCGGCCAACGCGGCCCTGACCGACGGCGCGTTCGTCGCCAACCGCTTCCGGGTGGTGGAGGTCCGCCGGGACGCCTAGGCGACCGGGCGTTTCCTCGTCTACGGGACGTGCGGTGCGCCCCCGGTGGCGCTCCAGTGGTACAGCGTCATGGCCACACTGGTCGCGAGGTTGTAGCTGGAGACCTGGGGGCGCATCGGCAGGGCGAGAAGGTGGTCGGCACGCGCGCGCAGCTCGGCGGAGAGCCCGCTGCGCTCCGAGCCGAAGGCCAGGAGGGCGTCGTCCGGCAGCTTGACGCCCCGGAGGTCGTCACCCTCCGGATCGAGGGCGAACACCGGGCCGGCCGGCAGCTCGCCGACGGTCAGCCGCTCCACGGCGGTCGCGAAGTGCAGCCCCGCCCCGCCGCGCACCACGGTCGGGTGCCAGGGGTCGAGCGTGCCGGTGGTGACCACCCCGGTGGCCCCGAAACCGGCGGCCAGCCGGATCACCGCGCCCGCGTTGCCGAGGTTGCGCGGGTTGTCCAGGACCACGACGGGAGTGACGCGGGGCGCGTGCTCCAGCCGCTCCAGATTGGCCTCCCGGCTGGGCCGTACGGCCAGGGCGGCCACCGCGGTGGGATGCGGGCGCGGCACCAGGGAGGTGTACGTCGCCTCGGGGACCTCCGTCAGCAGAGCGTCCAGCGCGTCGCGCACGTCCGGGGCGAGTTCGTCGGCGAGGGCGAGCGTCGCCCGCCGGTCGGCGGTGACCGCCACCGGGACCTCGGCTCCGAAACGCACCGCGTGCTTGAGGGCGTGGAAGCCGTCGAGCAGGACGGAGGCGTCGGCGAGCCGCCGCCACCGGCCGAGCGGATCGGAGCCGGCGGTCACGGGGTCGGTCATGCCGTGAACCCTACGCGCGCGTGCTCGGGGTCCTCCTGGGCCTGCGGCCCCGGTGACCCGGGCTCCGGGGTACGACCGACGCCGGAGAACAGCCCGTCACGCGCGCGTGACGCCCATCCGCCCACCCGGTGCAGGAAGGTCGTCGGCAGGAAGACGGCGTCCGTCGCGATCATCGCCAGCGAGAAGAACGGCAGCCCGAGCACCAGGGCGATCACCGCGTGCTCCGTCATCATCAGGGCCAGCAGCACGTTCTTCAGCCGCCGGTTGGCGAGCGTGAACGGGAAGGCGACCTGCACGATGACGGTCCCGTAGGTGGCCAGCAGGACCATCGTGCCGCTGCCGGCCAGCAGGTCGGCGAGCGCGGGCCAGGGCGAGAAGTAGTCCAGATGCAGGGGGTAGTAGGCGGCGGTGCCGTCCTGCCAGCGCGAGCCCTGGATCTTGTACCAGCCTGCCGTCGCGTAGATCAGACAGGCCTCGGCCATGATCACGACCAGGGCGCCGTTGTGCAGGATGTTGCCGATCACGTCGAGCAGGATTCGGGGCTCCGCCGACTTCGTGCGGCGGCCGACGGCCCACCACAGGCCCTGTACGGCCCACGCCGCCCACAGAAGCGCCGGAATCATCCAGGCGCTGTGGAAACGGCCCGCCACGGTCACCGTGACCAGGACGAACCCGGCCACGGCCCACAGGGCGGGACCCACCCGGTCCGTGACCCGCTCCCCACGCGCGCGTGCCTCCTGCGCGCGCCGTTCCCGCCGCGCGTCCAGCGACCACACCCGGCCGCATCGTATGAACACGAGATAGATCGACATCAGGTGCAGGACGTTGTCCCCGCCGTCCCCCATGAAGACGCTGCGGTTCTGGAGCGACAGCACGCCGACCATGAACAGGACCGACATCGCGCGGGTGCGCCAGCCGAGGAGCAGCAGCGCGGCGGAGAGCAGCGCGAGCAGGTACACCGCCTCGAACCAGCCCCGCCCGTCCGACCACATCAGCGCCGAAAACGCGCCGTTGGTGTCGATCAGCTGGCGGGCCAGCTCCCAGTCCCAGGGACCGTCGGGGCCGTAGAGCTCATGGCGGTGGGGGAACTCGCGCAGCAGGAACAGCAGCCAGGTGGCGCTGAAGCCGATCCGGACCACGGCGCTCTGGTACGGCGCGAGCGCCGACTCGGTGACGCGCGCGATGGCGCCGGACACCTTCAGGGAGAACCGGTTCACCTCGTGCCCCCCTCGGTCTCGCCGTCCGGCACCGACCACCAGGACAGTTCGCGGTACACCGGACTCATCGACACCTTCTCGGTGCTCCACGTCGGCGGGGTCACGTTGGTGGTCTGCGAACGGATCTGGATCCGCTCGACGACAGCGCCGTCATCGGCCACGCCGCCGCGCTCCAGACGCAGCACCACGATGCGGCGCAGGTACGTCTCGGAGAGGGCACCGCGCAGGGCGACGGGGCGGTTGTTGTTGTCGTGCGTGGCGGTGAAGAAGTCCCAGGCGCGGCGCAGCTCGTTCTGCTGGGTGTGGCTCGGCACCAGATTGCCGTCGATGGCCCGGCCGTCCTGCGCCGACAGGTCGTACCAGCCGGTGGTCCGGGACCCGCCGTCCGCGGTACGGACCTGGGCCCGGACCTGGACCGCGACGTTCTGCTGAAGCGGGTTCGGCGCGAAGAGCTTCCAGTTCTGCTCGAACTCCGGGTAGATCCAGTCGTCGATCGCCTTGCCGTGCGTCTTGGTGACCGTGTTCGACGGAGCGACGTGCAGGAACACCATCCCGACATGCACGCAGACGGTCACCGCGACGACGGCCAGCGCCAGCGCGGCGCCGACCTGATAGCGGGGCGAGAGGGCGGCCACACCGGTACGGGACTCCGGCCGCCGAGGCCCACTCACGAGACCGGTGGCGGGCTCACCGACGGGATCACCGGCAGACTCGCTGACGGAGTCACCCACGGGATCACCGACGGGGTCGGAGACGGGGTCGGCGGGCTCAGTTTGGAAGGCACCGCCCGAGTCGGCGTGCGCGGCCCGCGGAGCTTGCTCGGAGTCCCCGTCCTCGGCCCGGGAGGCAGGCCCGGGGTCCGCGCCTTCGGCCCGGGAGGCGGCTGGTTCGGGGCTCGGGAGTTCGGCTCGGGGGCGGGGCACGGTGTCCCGGGCGGGTGGCGTCTCCGCCTCCGCCTCCCTCGACGTGTTCGGCCCCTGTGGAGAGCCGGCCCCTCCGTCGTGCACGTCCATTCCGCCCCGTTCCCCGATACCGGTCGTCTTCGCGCTGCGTCGCGCAATCGCGAACGGTACTCAGCCTCACCCGTTCGGCGCAGCCCCCTCCCCGCGACACCCGGGCCGGGAAGGGCCGGGGCAGGTTGTCCACAGGGGATGCCCGCAGGTTATCCACAGCGGTTGACACCTTACGACGGCCGTCCCACCATGGAATCGCACGGACCGAACGATCGGTCGGGAGACGGCTCGGCAGAGCCGAGGCCGAGGCAGCGCGCCGAGGCCCGAGGTCAAGGGGGACCGCATGGCGACAGCAGCCGCGCACCAGACGGCCCGCACACAGCCGCACACCGGGCAGGACAGCGGAGCCGGCGCCGACGAGGCGTACGCGCGCGTCTTCGACGCCACCGTGGCCGCCGACGAACGCATCGAGCCACGCGACTGGATGCCCGACGCCTACCGCGCGACGCTGGTGCGCCAGATCGCCCAGCACGCCCACTCCGAGATCATCGGCATGCAGCCGGAGGCCAACTGGATCACCCGCGCGCCCTCCCTGCGCCGCAAGGCCATCCTCATGGCGAAGGTCCAGGACGAGGCGGGCCACGGGCTCTATCTGTACAGCGCCGCCGAAACCCTCGGCGCCAGCCGGGAGGAACTGCTCGACAAGCTCCACTCCGGCCGCCAGAAGTACTCCTCGATCTTCAACTACCCCACGCTGACCTGGGCCGACGTCGGCGCCATCGGCTGGCTGGTGGACGGCGCCGCGATCACCAACCAGGTGCCCCTGTGCCGCTGCTCCTACGGCCCGTACGCACGCGCGATGGTCCGCGTCTGCAAGGAGGAGTCCTTCCACCAGCGCCAGGGGTACGAGCTGCTGCTGGCCCTCAGCCGAGGCACCCCGGAGCAGCACGCGATGGCGCAGGACGCGGTGGACCGCTGGTGGTGGCCGTCACTGATGATGTTCGGCCCGCCCGACGACGAGTCCGCGCACTCCGCGCAGTCGATGGCCTGGAAGATCAAGCGCCACTCGAACGACGAACTGCGCCGGCGCTTCGTCGACATCTGCGTCCCCCAGGCGGCCTCGCTCGGCCTCACGCTCCCCGACCCGGACCTGAAGTGGAACGAGGAGCGGGGCCACCACGACTTCGGAGCCATCGACTGGACCGAGTTCAAGGAGGTCCTCAAGGGCAACGGCCCCTGTAACGAACAGCGGATAACGCAACGCAGGCGCGCACACGAAGAGGGCGCGTGGGTACGAGAGGCGGCCGTCGCCTACGCGGCCAAACACAGCTCGCGGACGGAAGTGGAGCAGGCATGACGAACACCGACTGGCCCCTGTGGGAGGTCTTCGTGCGCTCCCGGCGCGGCCTCTCCCACACCCACGCCGGCAGCCTGCACGCGCCGGACGCCGAGTTCGCCCTGCGCAACGCGCGCGACCTGTACACCCGGCGCGGCGAGGGCGTCTCGATCTGGGTCGTGCCGTCCTCCGCGGTCACGGCCTCCTCGCCGGACGAGAAGGACCCGTTCTTCGAATCGGCCGCCGACAAGCCGTACCGGCACCCGACCTTCTACGAGATCCCGGAAGGGGTGAAGCACCTGTGACCGAAGCACCTGTGACCACGACGACCCACACCCACACCGCCGCCCTCGCCCTCGGCGACGACGCCCTGGTGCTCTCCCACCGCCTGGGGGAGTGGATGGGCCACGCGCCCGTGCTCGAGGAGGAGGTCGCCCTCGGCAACATCGCCCTCGACCTGCTGGGCCAGGCCCGGATCCTGCTGTCGATGGCGGGCGACGAGGACGAGTTGGCGTATCTGCGTGAGGAACGCGCCTTCCGCAACCTCCAGTTGGTCGAGCAGCCCAACGGCGACTTCGCCCACACCATCGCCCGTCAGCTGTACTTCTCCACCTACCAGCACCTGCTGTACGCGCGGCTGGCGTCCGTGGAGGGCCCGTTCGCGGGGCTGGCGGCGAAGGCCGTCAAGGAGGTCGCCTACCACCGCGACCACGCCGAACAGTGGACGCTGCGGCTCGGCGACGGCACCGAGGAGAGCCACGAGCGGATGCGGCGGGCCTGCACGGCACTGTGGCGGTTCACCGGGGAGATGTTCGCCCCCCTGGAGGGCCTCGACCTCGACCGGTCGGAGCTGGACGCGGCCTGGCTGGAGTCGGTGCGGAGCGTGCTGGAGCGGGCCGGCCTGGCCGTGCCCGAGGGATCACGCACCGGAGCCTGGCGCGCCGGCGCGGGCCGCGAGGGCCTGCACACCGAGTCCTTCGGCCGGATGCTCGCCGAGATGCAGCACCTGCACCGCAGTCACCCGGGTGCGTCATGGTGACGCTCACCCCGCTGGAGGCGGAACTCCTCGAGGTCGCCGGCTCGGTGCTCGACCCCGAACTGCCCGTGGTCACCCTTCGGGAACTCGGCGTGCTGCGCGCGGTGCACGTACGCGACGCGGACACCGTCGACGTCGAGCTGACCCCCACCTACACCGGCTGTCCGGCGGTGGAGGCGATGTCCATGGACATCGAACGGGCGCTGCACGCACACGGGGTCCGCGAGGTCACCGTGCGCACGGTGCTGTCCCCCGCCTGGTCGACCGACGACATCTCCGCCGAAGGGCGCCGCAAACTCCGGGAGTTCGGCATCGCACCGCCCCGCGTGCGCAGGGCGGCCGAACCGGTCGGCGTCACCCTGGGCCCCACCCGGACCCGGGACGCGGACCTGGGCGTGGCCCTGGAGCCGATCCTCTGCCCGCACTGCGGCTCCGCCGACACCGAACTGCTCAGCCGCTTCTCCTCCACCGCCTGCAAGGCGCTGCGGCGCTGCCTCGCCTGCCGTGAACCCTTCGACCACTTCAAGGAGTTGTGATGGCCCGCTTCCACCCGCTCCAGGTGGCCGCGGTGGACCACCTCACCGACGACTCCGTCACCCTCACCCTCACGGTTCCCGACGCGCTGCGCGAGGAGTACCGGCACGCGCCCGGCCAGCATCTCGCCCTGCGCCGCGTGGTCGACGGGACCGAGGTCAGGCGGACGTACTCGATCTGCTCGCCCGCACCCGGACCCGACGGTGCGGGGCCCGGCACGCTGCGGGTGGGCGTCCGGCTGGTCGAGGGCGGGGCCTTCTCGACGTACGCGCTGAAGGAGATCACCGTCGGCGACGAGCTGGACGTGATGACGCCGGCCGGCCGGTTCACCCTCACTCCCGCGCCCGGCCGGTACGCGGCGATCGTCGGCGGCAGCGGGATCACGCCCGTGCTGTCGATCGTCTCCACACTGCTGGCCCGCGAGCCCGCGGCCCGGTTCTGCCTCATCCGCAGCGACCGGACGGCCGCCTCGACGATGTTCCTGGAGGAGGTCGCCGACCTCAAGGACAGGTACCCCGAGCGGTTCCAGCTGGTCACCGTGCTCTCCCGGGAGGAGCAGCAGGCCGGGCTGCCGTCCGGGCGGCTGGACCGGGAGCGGCTGACCGGGCTGCTACCGTCGCTGCTGCCGGTGGCGGAGGTGACGGGGTGGTTCCTGTGCGGGCCGTTCGGCCTCGTCCAGGGCGCGGAGCAGGCGCTGCGGGAGATCGGGGTCGCGCGGTCCCGGATCCACGAGGAGATCTTCCACGTGGAGGTCACGGCGCCCCCGGTACGTGTGGCGGCGCCCACCCACAGCACCGTGACCGCCCGGCTCGACGGCCGGGGCGGCAGTTGGCCCGTGCGGGACGGGGAGTCCGTCCTGGAGACGGTGCTGCGCAACCGGCCGGACGCGCCCTACGCCTGCAAGGGCGGGGTGTGCGGGACCTGCCGGGCTTTCCTGGTCTCCGGCGAGGTGCGCATGGACCGCAACTTCGCGCTGGAACCGGAGGAGACGGACTCCGGATATGTGCTGGCCTGCCAGTCGCATCCGCTGACGGAGGCGGTGGAGGTGGACTTCGACCGGTGAGGGGCACGCGATGAGGGGAATGACGGGCGCGATGAGGGAGGGCGATGAGGAGACGACCGACCGTTTCCCCTCGGACCGACCGTTCCCTTCTTCTAGAACCTGTTCTATCTTGACGCTCCGTCAGATCAGCTGACCCGTCGGGAGGACAGGCCGTGGACTTCACCTTCACCGAGGAGCAGCAGGCAGCGGCGGAGGCGGCGCGGGGGGTGTTCGCCGGGGTCGCCCCCGACGAGGTGCCGAGCCCCGCGCTCACCCGGGGCGCCGTGGCCGACGACTTCGACCGCGCGCTGTGGGCCACACTCGCCTCGGCGGACCTGCTGAGCCTGCTCCTGGACGAGGAGTTCGGCGGGGCCGGCCTCGACGCGATCGCGCTCTGTCTGGTGCTGCGCGAGGCGTCGAAGGTGCTGGCACGGGTGCCCCTGCTGGAGAGCAGCGCGGCCGCGGCCGCCCTACAGGCCTACGGAGGACCGGAGTTGAAGTCGTCCCTGCTCGCCCGGGCCGGCCGGGGCGAGATCGTCCTCACCGTCGCCGCCAATGGCCGCACCGGCCACGATCCGGCCGAACTCGCCGTGACCGCACGGCAGAACGCCATGCCAGGCACGACCGGCGCGACCGGCACGGGTGACGAACACGGTGCGGGCGGCGGCGCGGGGGAGCCGGGCGCCGGCGAGTGGGTGCTGGACGGGGTGCAGACGGTGGTGCCGTGGGCGTACGACGCCGACTTCGTCGTCGTACCGGCGCGCACCGGCGACGACCGGAGCGTCCTCGCCGTCGTCGCCCGTGGGCACGAAGGAGTCGTGCTCGCCGAGCAGATCTCCACCACCGGTGAGCGGCTGGGCGAACTGCGCCTCGAATCGGCGAGGATCGCCGACCGGGACGTCATCACCGCCGACGGCGCCTGGGAGTGGCTGCGCGCCTTGCTGACCACGGGGACCTGCGCGCAGGCGCTCGGTCTGGGCGAGCGCGTCCTGGCGATGACCGGCGAGTACGCCGGCAAGCGGGAGCAGTTCGGACACCCCATCGCGACCTTCCAGGCCGTCGCCGTGCAGGCCGCCGACCGCTACATCGACCTGCGCGCGATGGAGGTCACGCTGTGGCAGGCCGCGTGGCGGATCGCCTCCGGGGCGCCGGGCGCGCTGCCGGCCTCCGGCGACGTCGCCGTGGCCAAGATCTGGGCCTCGGAAGGCGTACGGCGGGTCGTACAGACCGCACAGCATCTGCACGGAGGCTTCGGCGCCGACGTCGACTACCCTCTGCACCGCTACCACGCCTGGGCCAAGCACCTGGAACTGTCGCTCGGCCCGGCGGCGGCACACGAGGAAGCCCTGGGCGACCTACTGGCCGCCCACCCCCTCGGCTGACGCCCACCCCGGCAGGACGAACCCGCCGACCCGACAAGGCGACCGCCGTCCAAGAACCCGCAGGTCCCCCGGCCCTCCGGTCCCCGACCCGCAGGTCCCCGACCTGCCAGTCGCACGACCTACCGTCCCGGCGACCCGCTGGTCCGACGACCTACCGTTCCGGCGACCCGCGGTCCCGACGACCTGCGGTTCCGAGCGCTTACAGGACGGCGCCCGGGTTGCCCTCGTCCGTGACGACCGGGCGGCCCGTGGCGGCCCAGATCTGCATGCCGCCGTCGACGTTCACGGCGTCGATGCCCTGCTGGACGAGGTACATGGTGACCTGGGCCGAGCGACCGCCGGAGCGGCAGATCACATGGACCCGACCGTCCTGCGGCGCCGCCTCGGTCAGCTCGCCGTAGCGGGCGACGAACGCGCTGATGGGGATGTGCAGTGCCCCTTCGGCATGACCCGCCTGCCACTCGTCGTCCTCGCGGACGTCCAGCAGGAAGTCGTCGTCCTTGAGGTCGCCGACCTCGACCGTGGGCACACCAGCTCCGAAACTCATGCGCCCGACGCTACCCGACCGGGCATACGACACGACCAGGCGCGAGACACGACCGGTCCGCCCGAGCCTGCCTCAATCCGCCAGCTCGGCCAGCTCCAGCTCGCGGGCGGCGACGTCCGCGAGGAGCTTGTCGGCGATCTCGTCCAGGAGCCGGTCGGGGTCCTCCGGTGCCATGCGGAGCATCGAGCCGATCGCGCTGTCCTCCAGTTCCCGGGCGACCAGCGCGAGCATCTCCTTGCGCTGGGCGAGCCACTCGAGTCGGGCGTAGAGCTCCTCGCTGGGGCTCGGGCTCCGCTCCGCGGGTGCCGGACCGGCCGCCCACTCCTCGGCCAGCTCGCGCAGCAGGGCTTCCTCACCACGGGCGTAGGCCGCGTTGACGCGGGTGATGAACTCCTCGCGCCGGGCCCGCTCGGCGTCCTCCTGGGCCAGGTCCGGGTGCGCCTTGCGGGCCAGCTCGCGGTACAGCTTGCGGGCCTCCTCGCTGGGCCGTACCCGCTGCGGGGGCCGGACCGACTGGTCCGTGAGCATCGCCTCGGCCTCGGGGAAGAGACCTTCGCCGTCCATCCAGCCGTGGAACAGTTCCTCGACCCCGGGCATCGGCATCACCCTGGCCCGCGCCTCGGCGGCCTTGCGCTTGTCCTCGGGATCACCGGTGCGGGCGGCCTTGGCCTCGGCGATCTGGGCGTCCAGTTCGTCGAGCCGGGCGTACATCGGGCCGAGTTTCTGATGGTGGAGCCGCGAGAAGTTCTCGACCTCGACGCGGAAGGTCTCCACCGCGATCTCGAACTCGATCAACGCCTGCTCGGCGGCCCGCACGGCCTGCTCCAGCCGTGCTTCGGGCCGGGGCTGCTCAGCTTCGGGGGTCGTCACCCGACCAGCCTAGGCCAACGCTCCCCCGAACCCACCCGGCCGACGGTCCCGCAGGGGTCGCCCTGACCGGTCTCCGCCTGCCGCGGCTTCCCCTGCGCCGACTGCGCCCGGCCGCCTCTCACACGCCCGTCTCCGCCGGGATCCGCCCCGCCCGTACCGCCGCCACCAGGTCCGAGTGGTCCGCCTCGGTGCGGTCGGCGTAGGCGACGGCGAAGGTGGCGATCGCCTCGTCGAGCTCCTCGTTCTTGCCGCAGTAGCCGGCGACGAGGCGGGGATCGGCGCTGTGGGAGTGGGCGCGGGCGAGGAGCGCGCCGGTCATCCGGCCGTAGTCGTCGACCTGGTCGGCGGCGAGCGCGGCCGGGTCGACGCTGCCCTTGCGGTTGCGGAACTGCCGTACCTGGAAGGGGAGTCCGTCGACCGTCGTCCAGCCCAGCAGTATGTCGCTGACCACCTGCATGCGCTTCTGGCCGATGACCACCCGGCGTCCCTCGTGCTCCACCTCCGGCACCTCGAAGCCGGCGGTCAGCAGATGCGGGACCAGGGCCGAGGCGCGGGCCTCCTTCACCTGGAGGATCAGCGGCTCGCCCCGGTGGTCGAGCAGCAGCACCACATACGACCTGGTCCCCACGCTGCCCGTGCCGACGATCCGGAAGGCGACGTCGTGGACCGCGTGGCGGGCCAGCAGCGGGTGGCGGTCCTCGGACAGGGTGGTCAGGTAGTGCTCCAGGGACGCGGCCACTGCGTGGGCCTCCGCGTCCGGGACGCGGCGCAGCACCGGCGCCGCGTCGACGAAGCGGCGGCCCCCGTCCTGCGTCGGCTCGGTCGACTTCGCCGCGAACCGCCCACTGGTGTTGGCCCGCGCCTTCTCCGAGACCCGCTCCAGGGTGCCCAGCAGGTCGTGCGCGTCGGTGTGGGAGACCAGTTCCTCGTCGGCGATGGCGTTCCACGCGTCCAGCACGGGGAGCTTCGCCAGAAGCCGCATGGTGCGGCGGTAGGAGCCGGCCGCGCCGTGCGCCGCCCGGCGGCAGGTGTCCTCGTCCGCGCCGGCCTCGCGGCCCGCGAGCACCAGAGAGGCGGCGAGACGCTTGAGGTCCCACTCCCAGGGGCCGTCGACGGTCTCGTCGAAGTCGTTCAGGTCGATGACCAGGCCGCCCCGCGCGTCGCCGTACAGACCGAAGTTCGCGGCGTGGGCGTCGCCGCAGATCTGGGCGCGGATCCCGGTCATGGCGGTCCGGGCCAGGTCGTACGCCATGAGTCCGGCCGAGCCCCGCAGGAACGCGAACGGCGTCGCCGCCATCCGGCCGACCCGGATCGGGGCCAGCTCCGGGATGCGGCCCCGGCTGGACTCCTCGACCGCCGCCAGCGCGTCCGGCCGGGAGGGGTCCAGGTCGAACGCTGCGTGTGCCGACCGAGGCACCCGGTCACGCAGGGCCTTGCCCGCCTCCTTGGGAGACCCCGGCCGGGACGAGCCCGGAACCGCACCCGCTTGCGGTCCCGCGGCGGGGCGCTCAGTGGGCCACTCGGCGAAGCCCCGCACTCGGGGAAGCCTGCGTGCCCCACCCCTCTCTGTCCCCGCGCCACCGGCCTCGGTCACCACGACCGCCTCCCCCGCACACATACGTCCGTCGGCTCGACGAGCCGAACATCAACTCGTGCCGACCGTACAGCCCGACGACGGGACGGCGGCAGCCCCTGTGGACAACCTCCCGCCTGTGGAAATCCCCTCGTCCACCCCTGTGGGACAGCCCGCCCGGCGCACCCCTCACCGACGGTGACAGCTTCACGGCGGCGGCTCCACGAGGACAGCTCCACGACAGCGGGAATGTTTCACGTGAAACACGCCCCCCGTGCCAAAACGCCCACACCCCACACACCCTCGCGCCCCACACCCCGCCCCTGCTCACCGCGCGCCCCGCCTCCGCGCACCGCTCCCCGCCTCCGCGCACGGCACACCGCTCCCCGCGCACCGGTCCCACCCCTCGCGTCACGCAGGTCTCACCACACACAGGGCAGCTCCACAGCGATCGTGGTCGGTCCCCCGGCGGGGCTGTCCACGTTCACCAGCCCGTCCAGCGCGGCGCCCCGGCGCCGGATCCCCAGCAGGCCGGACCCCGCCCTCTCGTCCGCGCCACCGAGACCCTCGTCCCGCACCACCGCCCGCAGCCCGTTCCGCAGCCGCAGCCGCACCAGCTCGACGGCCGCCCGCGGCGACCCGCTGTGCTTGACGACGTCGGTGAGCACCTCCGCCACCGCGAAGTAGGCAGCCGCCTCCACAGCGGTGGGCGGCCGGTATCCGCGGTAACCGGCAGCGCCACCCGGCCCACCGCTCGGGCCCACCGCCCCACCGCCACCGCCACTGCCGCCGCCTCCGATGCCTCCGCTTTCCAGGAGTCCTTCCACCCGCACCGTCGCCTTCAGCCCGCGGCCGGCGGCCAGCGGCCAGCGCCAGTACCCTCGCCCCGCCTCCCGGATCGTCGTCGTCATCGGGATCGTCCGCGCCATACATCAACGCCGGGCCGCACCCGGGGTGAACGCGGTGCAGCCCGCTACGCCCTCATGCGACCCCCGCCGACGACCGGCTGCCCGCCCGGGTCGTCACCGCCCACGGGGCTGAGATCTTCCTCACACACGGTGAGCAGCCATGGGCTGGACACGCACGCCTGTGCCGGACGGCACACCTTCGGGACATGCGAAAGCCCCGTAGGTCTAAGACCTACGGGGCTTTCAGCTGTGCGCGAGGGGGGAGTTGAACCCCCACGCCCTTGCGGGCACTGGAACCTGAATCCAGCGCGTCTGCCTATTCCGCCACCCGCGCATTGGGTGTGTCTTCGGGCTTGTGGGCCTTGCGGCCTGGCACCTTCCGACACGCAGAACATTAGCACGCGGGCCAGGGTGCGTTCACATCCCTTCTGCGGGGGCAGGGAGCAGGTGGGAGGCCATCGGCGGCTCCCGCACGTCTCGGCGGTGACTGGTTCACGTATCAACCTCGTACCTAAGGCGGCCGTCTCCCCCGGAGCCGGACGAGGACCACAGTCAGGTGCGGGACACTGGTCCTCGGCCGCCTCTACGATCCTGGGCAGAAGCGGGTGCGCAAGAGGGCGTCGACACCCGTCGACGGGGCCGACAGGGGGAACCAGCCGATTCACCGGCGCGTGGATACGATCAGTAAGCAGTACCAGGTAAGCAGCACGGCACGGGACAGCAGCCACTACGGAGGAGGTGCCCCATGGGAGTCCTGAAGAAGTTCGAGCAGCGTCTCGAGGGTCTGGTCAACGGCACCTTCGCGAAAGTGTTCAAGTCCGAGGTCCAGCCCGTGGAGATCGCGGGCGCGCTCCAGCGCGAGTGCGACAACAACGCGACCATCTGGAACCGGGACCGGACCGTCGTCCCCAACGACTTCATCGTGGAACTGAGCACGCCGGACTACGAGCGGCTCAGCCCCTACTCCGGCCAGCTCGGCGACGAGCTCGCCGGAATGGTGCGCGACTACGCCAAGCAGCAGCGCTACACCTTCATGGGCCCGATCAAGGTCAACCTGGAGAAGGCGGACGACCTCGACACCGGCCTGTACCGGGTGCGCAGCCGTACGCTCGCCTCCTCCAGCAGCCAGGCGCCGGAGCAGCCGCCCGCGGGCGGCCGACAGCGTCCCGGCGGATCCGGCGGGCCCGGCTATCCCGGGGCCGGAGCCGGCGCCGCCGCTCCGCCCATGCCGTCCGCTCCGCCGCCCGGCGCCCGTGCCGGCGGCTATGGTTACCCGCCCGCCGCGAGCGCCCAGCGCCCCGGTGCGGCGGCCGGCGGCCTGGCCGGGGCTCCGCAGCCCGGATCACGTGCCCGCCACTGGATCGAGATCAACGGCACCCGCCACCAGATCTCCCGCGGGACACTGGTGATGGGCCGCAGCACCGAGGCCGACGTACGGATCGACGACCCCGGCGTCTCCCGCCGGCACTGTGAGATCCGGACCGGTTCGCCCTCGACTATTCAGGATCTCGGCTCCACCAACGGCATCGTGGTGGACGGGCAGCACACCACCCGCGCTACGCTCCGCGACGGCTCGCGGATCGTCGTGGGCAGCACCACCATCATTTACCGGCAAGCCGAAGGGTGAAGCGGGGGCAATGTCAGAGCTGACCCTCACGGTCATGCGGCTGGGTTTTCTGGCCGTACTGTGGCTGTTCGTCATCGTGGCCGTGCAGGTCATCCGCAGCGACCTCTTCGGTACGCGTGTCACCCAGCGCGGCTCGCGCCGGGAGGCAGGGCGGGCGCAGCAGGCACAGCGCCAGCAGGCGCCTCCGCAGCAGCGCCAGCAGCCCGCCGCCGCCGGCCGCACACGTCGTAACGCACCTACCAAGCTGGTCGTGTCCGAGGGCACCCTCACCGGCACGACCGTCGCGCTCCAGGGCCAGACCATCAGTCTGGGCCGGGCGCACGACAGCACGATCGTGCTGGACGACGACTACGCCTCCAGCCGTCATGCCAGGATCTACCCGGACCGCGACGGCCAGTGGATCGTCGAGGACCTGGGTTCCACCAACGGCACGTACCTCGACCGATCGCGGCTGACGACTCCCACACCGATCCCGCTGGGCGCGCCGATCCGTATCGGCAAGACCGTCATCGAGCTGCGGAAGTAGTGCTACATCATGAGTGAGTGCGAGCGGAGCGAGCACGCGGCGGCGGCCGGCACCCATGGCCCCGGCGTGCTCCCGACCGGAGGGTGGGCAGTGTGGCTCGACACGACCGGCTGTACCCGGGGCCGACGGGCGAGGTGCGCATGAGTCTGTCACTGCGTTTCGCCGCCGGATCGCACAAGGGCATGATCCGGGAGGGCAACGAGGACTCCGGTTACGCCGGACCCCGCCTGCTCGCCATCGCCGACGGCATGGGCGGCGCCGCCGCCGGTGAGGTCGCCTCCTCCGAGGCCATCTCCACCATCGTCGCCCTGGACGACGACGTCCCCGGCTCCGACGTCCTCACCTCGCTCGGCACCGCCGTCCAGCGTGCCAACGACCAACTGCGCTCGCTGGTCGAGGAGGACCCCCAGCTCGAGGGCATGGGGACCACCCTGACCGCCCTGCTGTGGACCGGCCAGCGCCTCGGGCTCGTGCACGTCGGCGACTCGCGCGCGTACCTGCTGCGGGACGGCGTACTGACCCAGATCACGCAGGACCACACCTGGGTGCAGCGCCTCGTCGACGAGGGCCGCATCACCGAGGAAGAGGCCACCACCCACCCCCAACGGTCGCTGCTGATGCGCGCGTTGGGCAGCGGTGAGCATGTCGAGCCGGATCTGTCGATCCGCGAGGTCCGGGCCGGCGACCGCTATCTGATCTGCTCCGACGGCCTGTCCGGCGTCGTCTCGCACCAGACGCTCGAGGACACCCTCGCCAGCTACCAGGGCCCCCAGGAGACCGTGCAGGAGCTGATCCAGCTCGCGCTGCGCGGCGGCGGCCCCGACAACATCACGGTCATCGTCGCCGACGTCCTCGACCTGGACACCGGCGACACCCTCGCCGGGCAGCTCTCCGACGTCCCGGTCGTGGTCGGCGCGGTTGCCGAGAATCAGCTCCAGCTGCAGGACAACGGCATCATGCAGACCCCGGCAGGGCGCGCCTCCGGCCTCGGCCGCAGGCAGCAAGGGCGCGGCGGAGGCGGCGAGTTCGGCCCGCCCGGCTCCGGCGGTGACATCACCGGTTTCATCCCCACCGACGGCTTCGGCGACTACACCGACGAGGACTTCGTCAAGCCACGCAAGGGCCGTAGGTGGCTGAAGAGATCCTTCTACAGCGTGCTCGCGCTCGCCGTGATCGGCGGCGGCCTGTACGGCGGCTATCGCTGGACGCAGACGCAGTACTACGTCGGCACCAGCGGCGAGCACGTCGCGCTGTACCGGGGCATCAGCCAGGACCTGGCATGGGTGTCGCTGTCGAAGGTGGAGAAGGACCACCCCGAGATCGAACTCAAGTACCTCCCGGACTACCAGCAGAAGCTGGTCGAGGCGACGATCGCCGAGGGCAACCTGGCCGCCGCCCAGAAGAAGATCGACGAGCTGGCCGTCCAGGCCTCCGCATGCAAGAAGCACGCCGAGACCCCCACGGCGAGCAAGACCGGTTCGAAGACCGGCGAGGGCCAGGCCGGCGGCACCACGGGAACCACGCCCGTCTCCGTCACGTCCAAGGCATCGCCGAGCCCCTCGGCAACCGCGTCCCCGTCCGCACCCGCGACCACTACTCCCACCCCCGGCCCCAGCCTTTCGGAGGAAGAGCAGAAGGTCGTCTCGCGGTGCGGTGAGCAGTAGGCAAGCCGTGAGAGGCCCCGTCACACGATGAGCAGTACTACCAACTCGCCGACGCACCACACGTCCACGATCGGCTCGATCGGCACCCCGAGCCGGCGCAACACCGAGCTCGCGCTCCTGGTGTTCGCCGTCCTGATCCCGGTCTTCGCCTACGCCAACGTGGGCCTCGCCATCAACGAGAAGGTGCCGTCCGGCCTCCTGAGCTACGGCCTCGGCCTCGGCCTGCTGGCCGGCGTCGCGCACCTCGTCGTGCGCAAGTTCGCGCCGTACGCGGACCCGCTGCTGCTGCCGGTGGCCACGCTGCTGAACGGGCTCGGGCTCGTCGCGATCTGGCGGCTCGACCAGTCCAAGGTGCTGCAGCGGATCGAACAGGCCGGTACCGCCGCGCCACGGCAGCTGCTCTACACGGCGATGGGCATCTCGCTGTTCGTCGTGGTGCTGGTCTTCCTCAAGGACCACCGTGTCCTGCAGCGTTACACCTACATCTCCATGGTCGGCGCGATCTTCCTGCTGCTGCTGCCGCTCGTGCCGGGCCTCGGGCAGAACATCTACGGCGCCAAGATCTGGATCTCGGTGGCCGGTTTCTCCATCCAGCCCGGTGAGTTCGCCAAGATCGTGCTGGCGATCTTCTTCGCCGGCTATCTGATGGTGAAGCGCGACGCGCTCGCCCTGGCCAGCCGCCGGGTCCTGGGCCTGTACCTGCCGCGCGGCCGCGACCTCGGTCCGATCATCGTCGTCTGGATCATCTCGATCCTGATCCTGGTCTTCGAGACGGACCTCGGCACCTCGCTGCTGTTCTTCGGAATGTTCGTCATCATGCTGTACGTCGCCACCGAGCGGACCAGCTGGATCGTCTTCGGCATGCTGATGTCCGCGGCCGGCGCGGTCGGCGTGGCCCAGTTCGAGAGCCACGTCCAGCAGCGAGTCCAGGCCTGGCTCGACCCGATGAAGGAGTACACGCTCTCCCAGCAGGGCGTCGTCGGCCACTCCGAGCAGGCCATGCAGGCCCTGTGGGCGTTCGGCTCCGGCGGCACCCTCGGCACCGGCTGGGGCCAGGGCCACTCCGAGCTGATCAAGTTCGCCGCCAACTCCGACTTCATCCTCGCCACCTTCGGCGAGGAGCTCGGCCTGGCGGGCATCATGGCGCTGCTGCTGCTGTACGGCCTGATCGTCGAGCGCGGTGTGCGCACCGCCCTCGCCGCCCGCGACCCCTTCGGCAAGCTGCTGGCCATCGGCCTCTCCGGCGCCTTCGCCCTCCAGGTGTTCGTCGTCGCCGGCGGTGTGATGGGCCTCATCCCGCTCACCGGTATGACGATGCCCTTCCTGGCCTACGGCGGTTCGTCCGTCATCGCCAACTGGGCGCTGATCGGCATCCTGATCCGCATCAGCGACACCGCGCGCCGCCCCGCGCCCGCCCCCGCCTCGAACCCCGACGCCGAGATGACCCAGGTGGTCCGCCCGTCATGAACAAGCCCCTGCGCCGGATCGCGATCTTCTGCGGCCTCCTGGTCCTCACCCTGCTGCTGCGCGACAACTACCTCCAGTACGTCAAGGCGGACACCCTCGCCAGCGACACCAAGAACCGCCGCGTCAACATCACGCGCTACTCCACCCCGCGCGGCGACATCATCGTCGACGGCAAGGCCATCACCGGCTCGGTCGAGACCACCGGCGACTACAAGTACAAGCGCACCTGGTCCAACGGCGCGATGTGGGCGCCGGTCACCGGCTACTCCTCGCAGGCCTTCGGCGCCACCCAGCTGGAGAAGCTGGAGGACGGCATCCTCAGCGGCAACGACGACCGGCTCTTCTTCCGCAACACCCTGGACATGATCACGGGCAAGGAGAAGGAGGGCGGCAGCGTCGTCACCACCCTCAACGCCGCCGCGCAGAAGGCCGCGTACAAGGGCCTGGGCGACAAGAAGGGCGCGGTCGCCGCGATCGAGCCGTCCACCGGCAAGATCCTCGCGCTGGTCTCCACGCCGTCGTACGACCCGTCGAAGTTCGCCGGTTCCTCCGACACGGACGCCGAGGCGTGGAAGGCCGTCCAGAAGAAGAACGACGCCGACGACCCGATGCTCAACCGCGCGCTGCGCGAGACCTACCCCCCCGGCTCCACGTTCAAGGTGGTCACGGCCGCCGCCGCGCTGGAAAACGGCGAGGTCTCCGACGTCGACGCGAAGACCGACACCCCGGACCCGTTCCCGCTGCCGCAGTCCACCAGCAAGCTCACCAACGAGCACGGCGCCTGCGAGAACGCCACGCTGCGCTACGCGCTCACCGTGTCCTGCAACACCGTCTTCGCGAAGATGGCCGACAACGTCGGCAACGAGAAGATGATCGAGCAGGCCGGGAAGTTCGGCTTCAACGAAGCCGAGCTGGACACCCCGGTGCGCGCCGCCGAGTCGGTCTACCCCGAGGACAACCGGCCGCAGAACTCCCTGGACGGCATCGGCCAGGGCTCCAACCGCGCCACCCCGCTCCAGATGGCCATGGTCGCCTCGGCGGTCGCCAACGACGGCAAGCTGATGAAGCCGTACATGGTCGACCAGCTCAAGGCCCCCAACCTGGACACCCTGGAGACGACCGAGCCCCAGCAGCTGTCCCAGGCCGTCTCGTCCGAGACGGCACAGGCCCTCCAGGAAATGATGGAGTCGGTCGTCAACGATCCGCAGGGCACCGGCGGCAAGGCCAAGATCGACAACGTCGTTGTCGGCGGCAAGACCGGTACCGCCCAGCACGGTGTCGACAACAGCGAGAAGCCGTACGCCTGGTTCATCTCCTACGCGAAGCTGTCCGACGGCAGCGCGCCGGTGGCCGTCGCCGTCGTCGTCGAGGACGGCGCCGCCGACCGCGGTGACATCACCGGCGGCGGTCTCGCCGGTCCGATCGCAAGGGACGTGATGAAGGCAGTCATCGACAGCAAGAAGTGACCCCCATCACGTCGCCTACACATCGGTGCACGTTGCGATACCGGTCCTGTATCGGGTGACGGGCTTGGCCAGGTCACACAGCGCCGTCCGGGTACGGTATGCCCGGACGGTAGCCTCCGGCCGCACACGTGTGCCGGTCGGGACCGACGGAGAGGGCTGGTAGGTAGCTATGGAAGAGCCGCGTCGCCTCGGCGGCCGGTACGAGCTGGGCCATGTGCTCGGCCGTGGTGGCATGGCCGAGGTCTATCTCGCGCATGACACCCGCCTCGGCCGCACCGTGGCGGTGAAGACGCTGCGCGCGGACCTCGCGCGCGACCCTTCCTTCCAGGCCCGGTTCCGCCGGGAAGCCCAGTCTGCCGCCTCGCTCAACCACCCCGCGATCGTCGCGGTCTACGACACGGGCGAGGACTACATCGACGGGGTCTCGATCCCGTACATCGTCATGGAGTACGTCGACGGCTCCACGCTCCGTGAGCTGCTCCACTCCGGCCGCAAGCTGCTGCCGGAGCGGACGCTGGAGATGACCATCGGCATCCTCCAGGCCCTGGAGTACTCGCACAGAGCCGGCATCGTCCACCGCGACATCAAGCCCGCGAACGTCATGCTGACGCGCAACGGCCAGGTCAAGGTCATGGACTTCGGCATCGCCCGCGCCATGGGCGACTCCGGGATGACGATGACCCAGACGTCCGCGGTCATCGGCACGGCCCAGTACCTCTCGCCGGAGCAGGCCAAGGGCGAGCAGGTCGACGCGCGCTCCGACCTGTACTCGTCGGGCTGTCTGCTCTACGAGCTGCTCACGGTCCGCCCGCCGTTCGTCGGGGACTCCCCGGTGGCCGTGGCCTACCAGCACGTCCGGGAGGAGCCGCAGCCCCCGAGCGTCTTCGACCCCGAGATCACCCCCGAGATGGACGCCATCGTCCTGAAGGCGCTGGTCAAGGACCCGAACTACCGCTACCAGTCCGCCGACGAGATGCGCCTGGACATCGAGGCCTGCCTCGACGGCCAGCCGGTCGGCGCGACGGCGGCCATGGGCTCGGTCGGTTACGGCGGCTACGGCGACGACCAGGCGACCACGGCCATGCGCTCCGCGGACGCCGGGGCCACGTCGATGCTGCCGCCCATGAACCCGGACGACGGCGGCTACGGCTACGACGACCGTCCCGACCGCCGCCGCCAGAAGAAGTCCAACGCCTCGACGATCCTGCTGGTCGTCGCCGCGGTGCTGGTGCTCGTCGGTGCGGTACTGATCGGCAAGTGGGTGTTCAGCGGCGGCGTGAACAACGAGTCGGTGGCGGTGCCCAACCTGCTCGGCCAGGTCCAGGCCGACGCGGAGAAACAGCTGACCAACAGCGACCTCAAGCTGGGCACGGTCACCCAGAAGGCCTGCGAGGACCAGCCCAAGGGCAAGATCTGCGACCAGGACCCCAAGGCCGCGACCAAGGTCGACAAGGACTCCACCGTCAACCTCGTCGTGTCGACCGGCGCACCGAAGGTGGCCGTGCCGAGTGTTCTCGGCAAGAGCCTGGAAGACGCCAAGGCGCTCCTGGAAGGCGACCAGTACGGGCTCGTCGTCGAGACCAAGCAGCAGGTGTCCACCGAGGCGGAGGGCACCGTCCTGGAGCAGAGCCTGAAGCTCGGCAAGGAGGTGGAGAAGGGGACCACCATCACCCTCACCATCGCCAAGGCCCAGGAGAAGGCCACCGTCCCGGACGTCTCCAACAAGAGCTGCGACGAGGCCAAGGCGCAGATGGAGCAGAACGACCTCAAGGGCAACTGCGTCGAGGTCGACACCCAGGACCAGAACCAGGTCGGCAAGGTCATCCAGACCGTCCCGGCGATCGGCTCCCAGGCCGACAAGGACTCCACGGTCCAGATCCAGATCGGCAAGAGCACCCAGACCCAGGTCCCGTCCAACCTCCAGGGCCTGAGCGTCAAGGACGCCAAGAAGGCGCTCCAGGACGCGGGTCTGACCGTCGGCAACATCACCGGCAACTCGGACGACGACGCCCAGGTCATCAGCTCGGACCCGGCCCCCGGCAGCACCGTCAACAAGGGCCAGACGGTCAACCTGGTCGCCTTCAAGAACGGTGACAACAACAACGGCGGCAACAACGGCGGCGTCAACTTCTTCGGCGGCACCGGCGGTTGACCGCACGCGGCTGACCGCACAAGGCAAGAGCGTGGGCCCCACCGGATGCGTCCGATGGGGCCCACGCCTTTGCTTCACCCGACCGAGCCCACGCCCACAAAACGATCGTGTCTTCATATCGGCTGACTCGTTGATCGATTGGGGTGGGGTGTCATGTCACAGCTCTGCCCTGGCCACACGGCCCGACCACGAACAGAGCGGCAGACGTGATCAACGAATCGGTACTGCTGGAATCCAAGAGCCTGCGCGACAGCGCGCTCGACCGCACGGACGTACTCGACAGGGTGAAGGCACTGTCCCTGCTGCCGGACGGGATGCATGTGTCCACGGCGATGGTGGCGGCGTACTTCGAGGTGGGTTTGGAAGCCATCAAGTCACTCGTTAAGGAACACCGAAGGGAGCTTGAAGCCAACGGCTACCACGCCCTGACGGGCGAGCCACTGAGGTCTTTCAAGGACCTCAGTGGCATTCAGTCGCGTACCCGCTCCCTGGCTCTCTTCTCCCGCCGAACCGTCCTCAACGTGGCCATGCTGCTACGAGACAGCGACGTCGCACGTCAGGTGCGCGTGTACCTCTTGGACGTGGAGCACGCATCCCGCCCACAGCCTGTGGAAATCTCCGCCCACGGCAACACAGCTTCCCTCGACGACCGCATCGACCAGCGCATCACCCACATCCTCGGCCAAACCGTCGTACCCATGTTCAACACCCTGATCGAAACAGCAGGCGAGCACCAACGGGAGCTGATCGCCCTCCGAGCAGGCGTCCAACGGGTCGAAAAGCGGCTCCGGCAGCACCACGCCCGGCTGCAGCGGCTGGAAGCCCCACGCGACGACCGGCCGCTCGCCGGAGTCATGGCTTCCATGGACGCCATGAACGGACGCGAGTTCGAGGAGCACATCGCCACACTGCTGCGCCGCGACGGCTGCACCGATGTCGTCGTGCAGGGCGGCGGAAGGGACCGCGGCGTCGACATCACCGCCCTCACGGCCCACGGGCGACGCCTCGTAGTCCAATGCAAGAGGTTCGCGCCCCACCTCTCCATCACCAGCCCCGAGCTCCAGAAGTTCCTCGGGGCCGCCAAGGTCCTGCACGACTCCGAGGTGGCGCTGTTCGTAGCAACCTGCCCCTTTACGCGTGATGCCCTCAACATCGCCGCCGAGACCGGCATCACCGCCGTGCACCGGGGGCTGCTGGAGGAGTGGAGCGCTGGGGCGGCCCTGGCGGTTCTCGAGTAACCAGGAGCCAGGCAGATGGCCCGAAGCCGCAAAGGCAAGTTGCGGCTTCGGGCCATCGTCATGCTAGGTGACGAAGCCCTTGAAGAAGGGCTCTGTCACTTCAGCCCAGTTCCTCCGGCGGCGTCCGGTCCGCGTCCACCTTCTCCACGCGCTCCAACTCGCCCCACACGACGTACCGGTAGCGGCTCGTGTAGACCGGCGTGCAGGTCGTCAGGGTGATGTAGTGGCCGGCCTTCTTCCTGCCGGACTCCTTGGGGATCTGGCCGAGGACCTCCACGTTGTACTTCGAGGTCTCGGGGAGGACCGCGTACACCTTGTAGACGTACCAGTCGTCCTTCGTCTCGAAGACGATCGGGTCGCCCTTCTCCAGCTTGTCGATGTTGTGGAACTTCGCGCCGTGGCCGTCGCGGTGGGCGGCGAGCGTGAAGTTGCCCTCCTTGCCGCTCGTCGGGAGAGCGGCCTTGAAAGGGTCGGTGTAGTAGCCGGCGACGCCGTCGTTGAGGATCTTCGACGAGGTGCCCTTCTCGACCAGCACCTCGCCGTTCTTCATCGCGGGCACGTGCAGGAAGCCGATGCCGTCCTTGGTGTCGAGCGCCCCGGGACCGCCGTCCTGCCGGGCCCAGGTGTCACGCACCTTGTCGCCCTGCCGGTCCGCGTGCCGGTCGGCCACGACATTCGTCCACCACAGGGAGTAGACGACGAAGAGGCCGAGCACCAGGCCGGCCGTGATGAGGAGTTCGCCGAAGACGCTGACGGCCAACGCGATCCGGCCGCCACCGCGGCGCCGCGGCGCGGGATCGGGCGCGTCCACGCGCGCGTGCTCTTCGTGCTCGGTGTCGCCGGTGGTCGCTGCCACGTTCATCTGCCCCTACTCGACTGCACGCCTACTCGACGAGCGCATCCGGCTTTCCCTTGCTGCGCGGCCGTTCCTCGACCATCTTGCCCCAGACGATCAGGCGGTACTTGCTGGTGAACTCCGGGGTGCAGGTGGTGAGGGTGATGTACCGGCCCGGCCCGGTGAATCCGGACTCCGGCGGCACGGGGTCGAGGACGCTCGTGTTGCTGGGCGCGGTCACCGGCAGGGAGGACGCCATCTTGTAGACGAAGTACTCGTCCTGCGTCTCGACGACGATGTCGTCGCCCGCCTGCAGCCTGTTGATGTAGCGGAACGGCTCGCCGTGCGTGTTGCGGTGACCCGCGAGCCCGAAGTTGCCGGTCTTCGCGTCGGGCATCGCCGTCTCCAGCGGGCTCTCGCCGTAGTGCCCGACCATGCCCTTGTCGAGCACCTTCTTGTTGCTGATGCCCTCCGCGATCGGCACCACCACGTCCAGCTTCGGGATGTGCAGGATGGCGAAGCCCTGCCCCGGCGAGAACACCCCCGGGGCGCCCTTGCCGCTCGCCCAGTCGTTCTGGAGGCTGCTGGCCTCCTTGTCCGCCTGCGCGTGCGCCCGCACGTTCGTCCACCACAGCTGGTAGGTGACGAACAGCAGCATCAGCACGCCCGTGGTGATGAACACCTCGCCGACCGCCCGGCTGGCGACCACGGCGGCGCTCGGCTTACGGGCCCGCTGCCGACGGCGCGCCTCGACGCGGGACAGCGGCCGCTCGCCCTGCGACGGCGCATCGGCCCCGTTGTACGACTCGGAGACGTCGCCCGGGCCCCCATGGCGGCCGTGACGGCCCTTGGCGGCCTTTCTGCGGGCCGCACGACCGCCCGCCGGGGTTCCAGGGGTGGGGGAGGCCGTCGAGGCGCCAGAAGCGGATATGGGGTCGCCGCCGAACATGGACGCCGGCGGTATCCGCAGCGCCACCGTCTCCTCGTCGATCGGCGGCTGGTACGGCTCCCCTGCGTAGGGACCGGCTCCGTAGGCATCACCGCCGAACGACTCGTACGGCGCGGTGCCGTACGAGTCCTCGCGCTCGGGGCGCAGCGCGGTCACGCCGAGGCCCTGCCCACCACCGGGGCGAGCCCCGCCGACCTCGCCACCGCGCCCTGGTCGCCGCACTCCACCAGCCAGTTGGCCAGCATCCGGTGCCCGTGCTCGGTCAGCACCGACTCGGGGTGGAACTGGACGCCCTCGACGGGCAGTTCACGGTGGCGCAGGCCCATGATGATTCCGTCGTGCGTACGGGCCGTGACCTCGAGTGCGGCCGGAACCGTGGCCGGCTCGGCGGCCAGCGAGTGGTAGCGGGTCGCCGTGAAGGGGGTCGGCAGGCCGGCGAACACACCCCGGCCCTCGTGCTCCACCAGCGAGGTCTTGCCGTGCAGCAGCTCCGGCGCCCGGTCCACGACACCGCCGTACGCCACCTGCATCGACTGCATGCCCAGGCAGACGCCGAAGACGGGGACACCGGTGGCCGCGCAGTGCCGGACCATCTCGACGCACACGCCGGCCTCCTCGGGCGTACCGGGCCCGGGGGAGAGCAGCACGCCGTCGAAGCCGTCCTGGGCGTGGGCCGTGGAGACCTCGTCGTTGCGCAGGACCTCGCACTCGGCGCCCAGCTGGTACAGGTACTGGACCAGGTTGAAGACGAAACTGTCGTAGTTGTCGACGACAAGGATGCGCGCGCTCACTGGTTGTCCACCGTCACATCGTTGAAGGGAAGCAGCGGTTCGGCCCACGGGAAGACGTACTGGAACAGCGCGTACACGACGGCCACGACCAGCATGATCGAGATCAGCGCCTTGGCCCACGCGTTTCCCGGCAGATGCCGCCAGATCCAGCCGTACATGCCGTCCCTTCCGTCGCATCACGGCACCTGACTCACGCCGTACGCCACCAGACTAACGGCGCAGGGCCTTCGGTTCGCCTGCCTCCACGGGCTGTGTGGAGTCCAGGTGCGCCCAGACGATCAGCCGGTGACTGTGCCCCCATTCCGGATCGCACGTGGTCAACGTCAGATACCGGCCCGGACGCGTATACCCCGACTTACGTGGCACAGCGTCGATCACCTCGACGTCCGAGGGCACGGTTTTGTAAGGCCCTCTGTCGATGCGATACGTGAACCAGGTCGTCCCGTCCGTCAGGACCACCGCGTCCCCCCGCCTGAGCTCGGGAAAGTCCTTGAAAGGGTCGCCATAGGTACGGCGGTGACCGGCCACGGAGAAGTTCCCGGTCTGCCCGAGCCGCGCGCTGCCCGCGTAGTGCCCCAGCCCCTTCTTCAGGGTGCCGGTCGCCGTGCCCTCGAGCACCGGCTTGTTCCACGTGAAACCAAGGCGCGGGATGTACATCACCGCGAAGGGCCTGCCCACGCGGTACGGCGCCGGCTGCGCGGTGGCGCTCGCGCCGGGGGCGGGGGCCGCGGTCCCCTGTGCCCACTGATCGTGGAGGTCGTCGATCTGGTCACCCATGACGCGGTCGGCCTGCACGCCGGTCCAGAACAGTACGTAGACCACGAAGAGGACGATGACGGTGCCGGCGGTGATGCACAGCTCGCTGAACGTCCTGACGATCACCCGCACCGACACAGGCGCCCCCCGGCGGCCGCTGCTCCCCTACTCCACAGGCTTGGCGTAGTGCAGATCCACTGTGCCCGAGTAGCCGGGCAGAGTCACCGCCCCGTCCTCGGTGACTTTCCAGCCGAGGCCGTAGACATTCACATAGACCATGTAGTTCTGGATCGCCGGGGCCTCGGCGAGCGCCTGCTGAAGCTTCTCCGGGTCGCCGACCGCCTGGATCTTGTACGGCGGCGAGTAGACGCGGCCCTGGAGGATCAGCGTGTTGCCGACACAGCGCACGGCGCTGGTGGAGATCAGCCGCTGGTCCATGACCTTGATGCCCTGGGCACCGCCCTGCCAGAGCGCGTTCACGACGGCCTGGAGGTCCTGCTGGTGGATGACCAGGTAGTCGGGCTGCGGCTCCGGGTAGCCGGGGAGCTTGGCGGTGGCGTTCGGCGGGGCGTCGTTGAGGGTGACCGTGATGGCCTTGCCCTTGACCTTCTGGGTCCCGGCGTCCTTCTCCAGGCCCGCGAGCTTGTCGTCCTGGGCCTGGGTGCTGCCGTCGTCGGCCTCGGCCAGCGACTCCACGTCGTCGCGCAGGACCCCGTTCGTCTCGTCCAGCTCGCCGTTCTTCTGGCTGCGCTCCTGGATGAGGTCGGACAGCTTCAGCAGGGAGGCGTCCGTGCGGATGTTGGTGCCCTTGGCCGTGTTGAAACTGGTGAAGAAGAGGAGGCCGGCGAGGGCGAAGACCCCCACGGTGAGCACCCGTACGGGCCGGAAGCCGCCCCGGCGGTCGGAGGCGGAGGGGGAGTCGCCGGCGGACTCGGGGGCGGAACCCGTTGTACCCGTCCCGGGGGAGTCGGCAGAATTGCTCAACGTACCCTTATCTCCTTCGGCGCCGTAGAAGCACTACGCTAACGGACGCCCGGGGGAGCCCTTCAGTCCCCTAGCACGCAGCCCCCGAGCCCGATCCAGCACCTGCGCGGCCACGCAGCGCATCGACAGGAGAGACCCTCGTGCCGAAGTCACGTATCCGCAAGAAGGCCGACTACACGCCGCCCCCGGCGAAGCAGGCGACCGCCATCAAGCTGAACAGCCGTGCCTGGGTCGCGCCGGTGATGCTGGCCATGTTCCTCATCGGACTCGCCTGGATCGTGGTCTTCTACGTCACGGACGGCTCCCTGCCCATCGATAAGCTGGACAACTGGAACATCGTCGTGGGCTTCGGGTTCATCGCGGCCGGATTCGGCGTCTCCACGCAGTGGAAGTAACGGTGACAGCAGCAAGGTCGGCGCGGGGCGAGTAGCTCTGCCCAGATCTATCCCCTGAGTTATCCACAGCAGTTTTCCACATGGGGAAAAGAAAGACGATCTGTGGATAACTCATCGGAGGTTGACGCCGGTGTGACGTAACTACCGGCTGTCACCCTCACTCGAAAGCATGTTCGCCCCCTGCCTGACCTGTGCAAACACAGGTCGATGGCAGGGGGCACAGCTGTTCCCGCACGTTGTGCACAAGATTCGCCACAGACTGTGGACAACGGCGCGCTCAGGTGAGCTGGATGGTCCTCAGGAGCGTCACCACCACGACGATCGCCAGCATCAAGCCGCAGATCCCGAACTGGACGAGGGCCCGGCGCTCACGGGGGGCGTGGACCATGCCGACGCCGATCACCACACCGGCGACCAGACCGCCGATGTGCGCCTGCCAGGAGATACCGCTCCATCCGAACGTGATGACCAGGTTGATCACCAGCAGCGCGATGATCGGCCGCATGTCCTGCCGCAGCCGGCGCATGAGGACGGCCGTCGCGCCGAACAGACCGAAGACCGCGCCCGATGCGCCCAGCGTCGCGGTGCCCGGCGCGGCGAGCAGAAAGACCAGCGCACTGCCCGCGAGGCCGGACACCAGGTAGAGCGACAGATAGCGGGCCCGGCCGAGCGCCTGTTCCAGCGGGCCGCCGAGCCACCACAGGCTCAGCATGTTGAAGGCGAGGTGCCAGGGAGCCTCGTGTGTGAACATCGAGGTGACCATGCGGTACCACTCGCCCTCGGCCACACCCTCCGTCGGGTTGAAGGGGGCCGGCGGCCACTGGCCCAACAGCACCAGGCTGTCCAGCAACGAGGACCGCAGCTGCACGGCGAGGAACACCGCCACGTTGATCCCGATGAGGATCTTGGTGAGCAGCCGGGGATCGGCGGTGACGACGCCTCCCGCGAGCGTGCGGGGCTGCGAGGCACTGGGCGCGTGACCCGTGCCGGAGCCCTCGCGGACGCAGGTGGGGCACTGGAAACCGACGGAGGCGCTGACCATGCACTCCGGGCAGATCGGGCGCTCGCAACGGGTGCAGCGAATGCCGGTCTCCCGGTCGGGGTGCCGGTAGCAGACGGGCAGGCCGCTCTGCGCGTCGTCCTGCCGGCTGCCAGGCGCCTGGTCCATGGGCTCCCCCAGGTAAGTCGTCCGAGTTGTCGTGGTCGAGTGTCGGAGCAGTCGGCGTAGTCGGAAAGGAACCGCCCTGCTCATCCTTACGGACGAGCAGGGCGTTTGGTTCCCGACGGGGCGCCGGTGGCTCCCGGCGGTGCGCCGCGGCGTCGCCTCAGCTCTTGCGGCTCTCGACGACGACCGACTCGATGACGACGTCCTTCAGCGGACGGTCGGTGCGCGGGTTGGTCTGGGCGCCCGCGATGGCGTCCACCACCTTCTGGCCGGCCGGGTCGACGACCTCGCCGAAGATGGTGTGCTTGCGGGTCAGCCAGGCCGTCGGGGAGACGGTGATGAAGAACTGCGAGCCGTTGGTCGCCGGGCCGGCGTTCGCCATGGCCAGCAGGTAGGGCCTGTCGAAGCGCAGGTCCGGGTGGAATTCGTCCTCGAACTGGTAACCGGGGCCGCCGGTCCCGTTGCCCAGCGGGTCGCCGCCCTGGATCATGAATCCGCTGATCACGCGGTGGAAGACCGTGCCGTCGTACAGCTTGTCCTTGGACCGCACGCCGGTCTCCGGGTTGACCCACTCACGCTCGCCGGTCGCGAGGTCGACGAAGTTCTTGACCGTCTTCGGGGCGTGGTCCGGGTAGAGCCGGATCTCGATGTCGCCGTGGTTGGTCTTCAGGGTGGCGTACAGGCGCTCGGCCACGGTCTGCCTTCCGTTGTCTCTCTGTGACCCACAGATCCTCGCACGATCCGACTCAGGCACGGTCCGACGGCCCGTTCCGGCATCAGAACCGGCGGTTCGGGTACACAAAAGCATCCGACCCGTCCGGGACGGGAGCGGGCGGCGCCGATCCGTGGCATCGTCGGCTTTGTCGCTCTGTCGACCCTCTATTGCCATTGCCCCGATCCATCCCCTATCGCAGGTGATCAGTACCCGTATGCCCGTCCACGCGTGCCGGGACGGCCATTGACAGGCATGATCCGTAAAAGGGTGGAAAGTCGAAATACCGTACGCCACCGAGGAGGAGGAACCCGTGACCCGCATCGACAGCGTGCGCGCCGCGACCGGCTCGGCGAAGGACAGCGTGCTGCACGCCGCGGAAGTGGTGGCGCCCTACGCCGACACGGCCAAGGAACGGGCCGCGCTCTACGCGCATGAGGCCCGTGTACGGCTCGCGCCCAAGGTGTCGCTGGCCGCAGAACAGGCCCGCGTGCAGTACGGCGCCCACGTCGCCCCGCGTCTGGAGCAGGCGAAGACCCATGTCCCGCCGAAGGTGGACCTGGCCGCGCAGGAAGCGGCCGCCCGCACCCGACTGGTCGCACGACAGGCCGCCGACTATTCCCGGCCGAGGATCGAACAGGCAGTGGCCGCGGCCGGCCCCGTGAAGGACGAGGCCGCCGCCCGAGGCGTCGCCGCGCTGGCCGCTCTGCGCGGCCAGGTGACGCCGAAGGAGATCGAGAAGCTGACGCGCAAGCACCGGCGGCGGGCCAAGGCGGGCAAGCTCGCCAAGGCACTGATCGTCCTCGGTGCCGTCGCCGGCGGTGCCTACGCGGCCTGGAAGTGGTGGGACAAGCAGGCCAACCCGGACTGGCTGGTCGAGCCGCCGGCGGCTACGGAGGTACCCGCCTCGGGCGGCCTGACCTCGGTGGACGGCAGCGTCGACCCGTCGGTCCTGGACGCCGAGGTACAGGCCAAGGAGGCCGAGGAGGAGGCCGCGAACCGCGACGACCGCAGCTGAGCGGCCGACGGCCCACCTACGCCCCCACCTCACGAAAAAAGACCCCGCCCACCTGCGTTTACGCAGGTGGGCGGGGTCTTTCCGGTGGAGCCTAGGGGAGTCGAACCCCTGACATCTGCCATGCAAAGACAGCGCTCTACCAACTGAGCTAAGGCCCCGCAAGAGACGTCCGGCCGGAAAACCTCGTACCGGCGGGCGCCGCAGACCAGAGTACCGGGTCACCCGGGGTATCTCGCAAAAAGATTGGGGGTCCCCGCGGATGACCACTCTCCGTAAGATGCTCGGACGCGGTTCGCTACAGCGAACCGCGGTTTCTGGGGAAGCGATGGGGAGACGCAATGGACGCCGCACAGCAGGAAGCGACCGCGAGAGCGCGGGAACTTCAGCGGAACTGGTACGGAGAGCCGCTGGGGGCGCTCTTCCGTAAGCTCATCGACGATCTTGGCCTCAACCAGGCTCGTCTCGCTGGGGTACTGGGACTCTCGGCGCCGATGCTGTCGCAGCTGATGAGCGGTCAGCGGGCGAAGATCGGCAACCCGGCCGTGGTGCAGCGGGTGCAGCTGCTCCAGGAGTTGGCGGCCCAGGTGGCGGACGGCAGCGTCAGCGCCGCCGAGGCGACCGAGCGCATGGACGAGATCAAGCGGTCCCAGGGGGGCTCGGTGCTCAGCAACACCACACAGACGACGAGTGGTTCGGGAGCGCCCACGGTCAAGCGGGTCGTCCGCGAGATCCAGTCACTGCTGCGCTCGGTGGCCGCCGCCGGCGACATCATCGACGCCGCCGACACTCTCGCCCCGACCCACCCGGAACTGGCAGAGTTCCTCAGGGTGTACGGCGCCGGCCGTACCTCCGACGCGGTCACGCACTACCAGTCCCACCAGAACTGAGCCCTCGGCCCGGTCGCCGAAGGGGGTTCGGCAGCCGGGCAGTCGGCAGTTCGGGGGGCGTCAGGACGCAGCGGGGAACACGGGGGTCGTATCGCTCATCGCGGGGGAGACAGAGGGGCAGAGGGGGAGACCCGAGCGGGACCAGGGGGAGGAGCGACGCACAGCCATGGGTGAGGTCTTCGCCGGACGGTACGAACTGGCCGACCCGATCGGTCGCGGAGGGGTCGGTGCGGTCTGGCGCGCCTGGGACCACCGGCGCCGCCGCTACGTGGCCGCCAAGGTGCTCCAGCAGAGCGACGCGCACGCGCTGCTGCGCTTCGTCCGCGAGCAGGCGCTGCGGATCGACCACCCCCATGTGCTCGCGCCCGCCAGCTGGGCCGCCGACGACGACAAGGTCCTGTTCACCATGGATCTGGTGGCCGGCGGTTCGCTGGTCCATCTCGTCGGCGACTACGGCCCGCTGCCCCCGGTCTTCGTGTGCACGCTGCTCGACCAGTTGCTCTCCGGGCTCACCGCGGTCCACGCGGAGGGTGTCGTGCACCGCGACATCAAACCCGCCAACATCCTGCTGGAGGCCACCGGTACGGCCCGGCCGCGCCTCAGGCTCTCCGACTTCGGCATCGCGATGCGGCTGGGCGAGCCCCGGCTGACCGAGACCAACCTGGTGGTCGGCACGCCCGGTTACCTCGCGCCCGAGCAGATGATGGGCGCCGAACCGGACTTCCCCGCCGACCTGTTCGCCGTCGGCCTGGTCGCGCTGTATCTGCTGGAAGGCGCCAAGCCGGACGCCAAGGCCCTCGTCCAGTACTTCACCGAGCACGGAACTCCGGGCGCCCCGAAGAGTGTGCCGGAGCCGTTGTGGCAGGTGGTCGCCACCCTGCTCCAGCCGGACCCGCAGGCCCGCTTCCGTACGGCCACAGGGGCGCGCAAGGCGCTCGCGGCGGCCGTCGAGCTGCTGCCCGAGCCCGGCCCGGACGACGAGCTGATCGAGATCTTCGACCAACTCGGCCCGCTCCCCCCGGGTTTCGGCCCCCACGGTCCACCAAAACGACCAAGGCCCCCCAACTCCCCGTCCCCCCACTCGAACACCAACCCCGGTCAGGGCCGCCCGCACACCACCTCCGACCCGGACCGCTCGCCAACCACACCCGACCAGAGCCCGCCGCACACCGCCCCCGACCCGGGCCGCCCGCACACCACCTCCGGTACGGGCCCTCTGAGCACCGCGCCTGAGTCGGGCGGCCTGGGTGACGGTTACGGTCGGGGAAGCCTTGGCCACGCTTCTGGTCCAGGCGGCCTGGGTGACGCTGCGGATCCGGGCGGCCTCGGCGATGCTTCCGGTCCAGGCGGCCTCGGCCACGATGCCGATCCGGGCGGCCTGGGCCAGGCTTCCGGTCCAGGCGGCCTCGGCCACGCTTCCGGTCCAGGCGGCGTGGGCGCCGCTCTGGGTACCGGTGGCTCGGGCCCCGCTCCCGATCCGAGCCGCCCGCACACCGCACCCGGCCGCCCCGGTGGCTCGGGCGCCGCACCTGCCCCAGGCCGCCCGATCGCTCCTCCCGAGTCGGCCGGCCTCGACATCGCGCCTGCCCCGGGGCGGCCGAACACCCCACCCGAGTCCGCCGGTCTCGGCGCCGCACCCGGTTCGGCTTCGGCTCTGCCGGACGGCGCGCCCCAGTCGGCCGGCAGCGGCACCGGTTCGCTGCCCGCCCGTCCGGGAGTGGCCCCCGGTGCAGCCCCTGCGGGCACCGGACCTCTCCCCTCCGGGCCAGCGGCGCCCGCCGCTCCTGCCCATCCGGGCACGGGTGGCCTGTCCTCCCGGCCGGACGGAGCGCCTGATCCCTCCCGCCCAGGCACGGGCTCGGCTACCGGTACGGGCTCGGGCGCCGGCGGCGGCGTGGGATCCGGCGCCGGTGCCGGGTCTGCGTGGTCGGGCCGGGGATCCGTGCCGTCCGCGCCAGACCATGCGCCGGGCTCCGTGCCGAGCGACCCACGGCGGCAACCGGGTTCGACGCCTACCGATCCGCGTCGGCCCGCGCGACCGACGCCACGGTCGGCCACCTCCGCCCCCGCGCCCACGAACGCTCCCCCCATGTCGGACACCGGCAGCTTCCACCTGCCGCCCCCGCGACCGGCGGCCGGCTCCTTCACCGAGCCCGGAGCCCCGGAGCCCTCCACTCCGTATCCCCCCGCCTACGCGCCGACTCCCGGCCCCATGACCGCGCCCCCGTACGAGCCCACCTTCGTGTTACCCACCCGCGGGCAGCACGGTGAGGTGTCCACCGCCTCCTACACCGCCCACGACCCTCAAGCCGCACGAGCCCCGCAGGTTTCTGCTTCGCCGCAGGTCGTCTCGCCGCACGGCCGGCGCCGCGGGCATCGTGCCGCCCGCCGTGGGCGTCCCGGTCCGCCCGCCAGGATCGCGCTGCCGCTGCTGTTCCTCGCGCTGGCCTGCTACGCCGTGGGATTCTGGGCGTTGACGCGCATCTGAGCCGCCGCCCGGCGCCGGGCGGTCAGCGTCCACACCCCGAGCACCATCAGCAGCACGCTTCCGGTGCCGATGCCACCCACGGCGACCGCCTTCATCGCGGGATCGCCGCCCGACGCTCCGTCACCGGACGCGTCGGCGCCCGCCGAGCCCCCGCCCCCCGAGGGCACCGGGTCCGGCGCGCCGACGTCGAAGAACCCGCGCGGTACCGACTGCCGCGCGTACCCCGGGCCGGTCTGGACGCTGCCGCCGAGCCGGACGCGCAGGGTCAGCCCGTACGGCCCCTCACCGAAACGATCGGCGACCTGCGCCGCGAGGTGCACCACCAGGTAGTACGAGCCGGCGAACCGCAGGGACTTCGTCGGGTCGGTGGGGGCGTACCGGTTGGCGTATCCGACCGGCGGGACCGGGGGCAGCGAGGCCGACTTCTGGCTGCCGCCGTAACCGATGCCCGTGTCCTTGACCGAGGCGCGCACCGGGTTGTGGAGCGTCATCTCCAGGGCGTCGACCACGTACCCGGAGTTCTTGCCCGCGCTGCCCAGGTCGACGGTGGCGGACAACTGCTGCCCCCAGTCGACGGGCACCTTGTAGAAGAGGGTCTGCCCGGGGACGATCTCGTCGCTCCAAACGCCCTGCTTCACGGCGGTCGCCTCGGCGAAGCCTGCCCCGCCCCGGACGGAGACCGGCTCGTCCACGGGCGGCGCGGGCGTGGACGAGTCCCACACCTCGGGCACGCGCGTGGCGGCCGCCTTCACCAGGGGCGCTTCGGAGACGGGCGCGAGTTCCAGGTCCCAGGTCCGGCCGTCGGAGAGGTCCGTGTCCTCCTCACCACTGCCGGTGCCGGTGCCGGTGCCACTGCCGCTGCCGCTGCCGCTGCCGGTGCGCTCGACGACGACGTAGTACGTACCGGCCTTCTGGCACAGCCCTTTGCCCGGCAGGAGTTCGCGCGCTCCCCAGGCGGTGAGCGGCTGGGGGCTCCCGGCGGCTCCGACGGTCACGGAGTCGGAGGAGCAGGTGACGCTGTCGGCGTCCTGCACGGAGACGCTGATCCCGTCCCCGGCGGAGAGCGTGGCTCCCGCGCGCGGGATCGCCGTGACGGAGACGTACACGTCCGACGTGCCGTCGAGTTCGAGGCGGTAGTAGGCCTTGTCCTCGCCCTGGAGGGAACTCCGGTACGTGACGCCGGGTTCCAGACGGGCGGCGCCGGTGGTGCCCGTCGTCGCGGGGGCGCTGCGGACGTCGTCGGCGAAGGCGTACGAAGGGACGTCCGGCGCGGCCATGGCGACCCGCCCGGGCAGCAGCGCCGACGGCACACAGAGCACCGCGGCTACGACCGCGCTCCGCACGACGGCCCGCCACACGGCCGCTCCACGCCCCGTACGCCGGCCCATCGACCCCGCCCCCTCGCCTTCGACCGAACGTGGGCCATCCTCCCCCGCACGCGCGCGTGCCACCCCCGCATTCCGTACGAGCGTCCGAAAAGCCCGCCTCTAACCGCGGGCCGGGGGATCCGCAACACAAAACCCCGACCGCGAGCGGCGGCCGGGGTCTGTTCAGTCTTCGGTATCGATACTCACGAACCCGTGGGCACGGAGTCAGTCGCCTCCGTCCACAGATCCTGCTCGGCGCGATCCGCCTGGATCTGGCGGTACACGAGGAGCCCGCCGATGGCGGCCAGTGCGACCAGGAGAAGCTTCTTCACCGCGCGACCTCGTCTTTCCTTGACGTAGGGGACCTCTGGCGCCCGACTATACACACCGACCGATACCGATCGGTGACCTGCGTCCGCCCCTCAACTCCCGCCCTCGGCAGCGCAGTAGGAGCGGATCACACCGCTCCGATCGGAGGGTGATCACATCCATACGGACGGTGATGTTTGTCCGCCCTCATCCCATCTGATCCTCACTTCTACGCTTTTAGAGCTCTTTGCGGCCATCCGGGTGGTGTTCATCAGAACAACACCACGCCGCGAGCGTCGGTCCACCACTTCGCGGCCTCCCTACACATCATGAGGAAAGTACGCAAATCGCCCAACCCGAAAGTGAGGGGCCATGCCCGAGAACCGGGTCATGAAGCTGTGGACCGCCATCGTCACCGCCTTCCTCGCGCTGTGCACGGCGCTCGGACTCATCACGACGACCGCCACCACGGCGGCGGCGCAGACCGCTCCGACGCGCAGCAGCGAGAGCGTGACCACGATGGACACGACGGCGTGGCCGACGGTCGCGGCTCCCTGGGTCTGGGCCCAAGCCCGCTCCCTGCCCCCCACGATGAAGCAGCGCATCCGCGCCGAGGCACACGGCAAGTCACCCAGCTGCCGCCACCGCGGCCTCCCGGACACGGAAGCGGCCGAGCACACCACCGCCTCCTGCGACTCCGCGGACCCGGCCGAGCCGGCCACCCCACTCCAGCGCTGAGCCCCCGGCACGCCACGTGCCGCCTCCCCCGACGTAACGGCGAACTTGCGTACAGCCCGCACGAGCAGGCCCGGCAGCTCCCCAGGAGCCACCGGGCCTTCGCCATGCCCCCGCCGCACTCACTCCTCCCCGGCCAGGGGTCCTCACCCCCGCCGTGGGCCAAGGACACAGAACTCGTTGCCTTCGGGGTCTGCCATGACGACCCATGACTGATCGCCCTGGCCGATGTCGACCCGCTTCGCGCCATGAGACTCGAGGCGGAGCCACCTCGGCGTCCTGGTCATCGGGCCTCTGGTCGATCACGGGGGTCTGTCGACGTCGGCCAACGGCCGTTGCGCCTTGGTCGATCGTTCACCGAGGTCCGGCGCTGACCGCTGCGGTTCGTGCTTGGTGGTGGCAGCCGCTGGTGTAAGACGGCGCACGCAGTCGCGACAAGCCTTACCTCGCCGCTCTACAGCACCCGTCCTACTCCTCCGGGTCCCACGCGCGGAGCAGGTCGAACAAACCTGCGTCCCCCTCGATCTGCAGGGAGTCCGCCGGGATTCGGTCGTACACGAAGAGGACCAGCTCACTGGCCGTGCCGCGGACGGAGACGCCAGCCGCGTTCGGGACCTCGTCGGCAGCGGCGACAGGCGTCGTGCCGGGTGCGGGGATACGGATGGAGCGTGCGCCGTCGCCGTCGACCGTGAGGCGCCAGGAGTGGCCCTCGGTGGCGTGGAAGTCGAAGGCGGTGGGCTTGTGCGGCCAGGCACTCGTCGTTGCGACGCAGGTGGACAGGAACTCCTCGACACCGTCGAGTGCCACCTCATCCGGCAGCGGCTCCGGGGCACCCACCGTGACCTGGGCGTCGTAGGTGTGCACCGCGATCTGCTGGAGCTGGTGCCGGGCGACGGCGCCACAGGCCTGCGGCGACTGGGACGCACCCCACCACGTCCAGCAACCGCGATCCGGGCCGGCCTCCCGCAGCGCGTCCACCAACTCCTGCGTCGACGCGGCCAACCAGGCCGGCACGGCCTCGCGCTCCCGAGGCGCAGCCGGGGCGCCCTCCGCTGCGGACTTGGCCGGAGCAGGCCCTGCGGCGACGGTGGCGGCCCAGGAGCGGCGTCCCTCGCCGATGTGCTGCGCCAGATCGAACAGCGTCCACTCCGGGCAGGTCGGCACCTGCACGTCGAGGCTGGGCGCGGAGGCGACCACGGCGCGGAAGGCGCTCGACCGTTCGTCGATCAGTCGCAACAGAACGGGGAACGTAAGTGTCGTTGTCACGTGGACTCTCTACCACCGTGTTCCGACGATCGGACAGTGATTTTCACAGCCGAGGCGGCGAGCGCGCGGCACGGGCCGGGCGCCCTCGGATGACGCCGTGTCCCCATTGCTCGCCTTCCTGAAGGTGCATCCCAAGGTCGCTCAGGCGATCCTGCGGCACAGCCAGATCAGCATGACGATGCCATTCACGGCCGTTGATGTCAGCCGTAGATGCCAAAGACCCCCAACCATGATCGGTTGGGGGTCTTCGTACTGGTGGGGCTAACAGGATTTGAACCTGTGGCCTCATCCTTATCAGGGATGCGCTCTAACCAACTGAGCTATAGCCCCGCCGCGCTCTGCGGAGTGTGTCCCGCGCGCTGACTCCTGAAGATTAGCGCACGACGTGGGCAGTCCCAAAATCGATAGTCGCGGGCCGCCCAGCAGGGTTTGAAACCGCTACGACGGCAGAGGTCACTCGTCCTCGGCCAGCGTCAGCTCGACGCCGCCGACGAAGCCCGCGGACAGGTTGTAGATGAACGCGCCGAGCGTCGCGAGCGCGGTCGCGAGGACGACGTCGATGACCGCGATGATCGACGTGAACATCAGGACGTGGGACAGCGACAGGAAAGACTGGAGGTCGAAGCCGTTCGACTCGTTCGAGCCGGTCGCCTCCGAGACCGTGCTGCCGACCGTCGAGAAGACACCCATCGCGTCCATGACCATCCACAGGACGGCGGCCGCGACGATCGTGCAGATACCCAGGGCGATGGAGAGCAGGAAGCTGACCTTCATCACCGACCAGGGGTCGGCCTTCGACACCCGCAGCCGCGCCTTGCGGACCCGGGGCGTGGTGCGGGCGCCGGTCCGCGGACGCCGTACGGCGCCGGCCGCGGCAGGGGCCGCGGGCGCCTGGGACGGGTAGGCCTGCGGCGGGTGGTAGGGCCCGCTGGGCTGCTGCGTCGGCTGCCGGTCACCGGGGAGCGGCGATGCCTCCTGCTTGGCCTGCGTGCCTCTGGTGTCCGTCACGGTTCCCCCCTGGGATCCCTTCGATCCTTGCGTGTCGGTCGAGGGTGAGGGCGAGTCGGCCGCAGGGGGCTTGATGGCCTTCAACTGGGTCGTGTGGGTGTCCGCCGCACGCCCCTCGGCGCCCCCCGCGCCCCGCGCGTCGGTCGTACGCGCGTCCCCCGCCGGCGCGGCGGAGCCACGGCCGCCGCCGTTCTTTCCCGTACCGGCAGACGTACCGGCGCCCGTGGCTCCGCTCACGATGACTCTCTCCTCGTGCTACTCGGACGAGGGCGACTCACCCTCGTCCGTGCCGGTGGTCGTGGCTGCCTCGGCGGTCTCGTCCACGGCGACCTCGCCGTCGACCTCCTCCGCCTCGCGCCCCGCCTCGGCGTTACGTGCGATACCGACGACGGCATCGCGCTTGCCCAGGTTGATCAGTTGGACGCCCATGGTGTCACGGCCCGTCTCCCTGATCTCGTTGACTCGCGTACGAATCACACCGCCGGACAGCGTGATGGCGAGGATCTCGTCGGTCTCCTCGACCACCAGTGCGCCGACGAGCGAACCGCGATCCTCGACGATCTTGGCAGCCTTGATACCCAGGCCGCCGCGACCCTGGACGCGGTACTCGTCGACGGCGGTCCGCTTCGCGTACCCACCGTCTGTGGCAGTGAACACGAACGTACCGGTTCGAACAACATTCATCGAGAGCAGCTGGTCTCCCTCACGGAAGCTCATGCCCTTGACACCCGAGGTGGCACGGCCCATGGGCCGCAGGGATTCGTCCGTGGCGGTGAACCGGATCGACTGTGCCTTCTTGCTGATCAGAAGCAGATCGTCGTCGGCCGAGACAAGTTCGGCTCCGATCAGTTCGTCGTCGGAACCGTCCTCCGTCTCACGGAGGTTGATCGCGATGACACCACCGGCACGCGGCGAATCGTAATCCTTCAGAGGCGTCTTCTTGACCAGGCCGCCCTTGGTGGCCAGGACCAGATAGGGCGCCGCCTCGTAGTCGCGGATCGCGAGGATCTCGGCGATCGCCTCGTCCGGCTGGAAGGCCAGCAGGTTCGCGACGTGCTGGCCACGCGCGTCACGGCCGGCGTCGGGCAGCTCGTACGCCTTCGCCCGGTACACCCGGCCCTTGTTGGTGAAGAACAGCAGCCAGTGGTGCGTGGTGGAGACGAAGAAGTGGTCGACGATGTCGTCTTCCTTGAGCTTCGCCCCGCGCACGCCCTTGCCGCCGCGCTTCTGGGAGCGGTAGTCGTCCGTCTTCGTGCGCTTGACGTAGCCACCGCGCGAGATGGTGACGACGATGTCCTCTTCGGCGATCAGGTCCTCGATGGACATGTCACCGTCGTAGGGCACCAGCATCGTCTTGCGGTCGTCGCCGAACTTCTCGACGATCGCGGCCAGTTCCTCGCTCACGATGCCGCGCTGGCGGACCGGCGAGGCCAGGATCGCGTTGTACTCGGTGATCTTCGCCTGGAGTTCGTCGTGCTCCTGGATGATCTTCTGGCGCTCCAGGGCGGCCAGCCGGCGCAGCTGCATCTCGAGGATGGCGTTGGCCTGGATCTCGTCGATCTCCAGGAGCGCCATCAGGCCCGTGCGCGCGATGTCGACGGTGTCGCTGCGCCGGATCAGCGCGATGACCTCGTCGATGGCGTCCAGGGCCTTCAGCAGGCCGCGCAGGATGTGCGCCCGCTCCTCCGCCTTGCGCAGCCGGAAGCGCGTACGGCGGACGATGACCTCGATCTGGTGCGCCACCCAGTGGCGGATGAACGCGTCCAGCGAGAGCGTGCGCGGGACACCGTCGACCAGGGCCAGCATGTTGGCGCCGAAGTTCGACTGGAGATCCGTGTGCTTGTACAGGTTGTTGAGGACGACCTTGGCGACCGCGTCCCGCTTCAGCACGATGACCAGGCGCTGGCCCGTACGGGACGACGTCTCGTCACGGACGTCCGCGATGCCGCCGACCTTGCCGTCCTTCACCAGGTCGGCGATCTTCTGCGCGAGGTTGTCGGGGTTGGTCTGGTACGGCAGCTCCGTGACCACCAGGCACTGGCGGTTCTGGATCTCCTCGACCTCGACGACCGCGCGCATCGTGATGGAGCCACGGCCCGTGCGGTACGCCTCCTCGATGCCCTTGCGGCCGACGACGAGCGCGCCGGTCGGGAAGTCGGGGCCCTTGATGCGCTCGATGAGGGCATCGAGGAGCTCCTCGTGCGAGGCCTCCGGGTTCTCCAGGTACCACTGGGCGCCGGACGCGACCTCGCGCAGGTTGTGCGGCGGGATGTTGGTCGCCATGCCGACCGCGATACCGGCCGAGCCGTTGATCAGCAGGTTCGGGAAGCGGGCCGGCAGGACGGTCGGCTCCTGGGAGCGGCCGTCGTAGTTGTCCGTGAAGTCGACGGTCTCCTCGTCGATGTCACGGACCATCTCCATGGACAGCGGCATCATCTTGCACTCGGTGTACCGCATGGCGGCCGCCGGGTCGTTGCCGGGAGAACCGAAGTTGCCGTTGGAGTCCACCAGCGGCATCCGCATCGACCACGGCTGCGCGAGGCGGACCAGCGCGTCGTAGATCGAGGAGTCGCCGTGCGGGTGGTAGTTGCCCATGACGTCGCCGACGACGCGGGCGCACTTGTAGAAGCCCTTCTCGGGCCGGTAGCCGCCGTCGTACATGGCGTACAGGACGCGGCGGTGGACGGGCTTGAGGCCGTCCCGGACGTCCGGCAGCGCGCGCGAGACGATGACGGACATCGCGTAGTCGAGGTACGAGCGCTGCATTTCCGTCTCGAGCCCGACGGGCTCGATGCGCATCACGACGTCGCCGCCCTCTTCAGGGCTGACGGGAGTGTTCTCGTCGGTCATTGCTGGTGAGAATCCTTTCTGGTGCGGTCAGCTGAGACCGACTCAGATGTCGAGGAACCGGACGTCCTTGGCGTTGCGCTGGATGAACGCGCGACGCGCTTCGACGTCCTCGCCCATCAGGACCGAGAACAGGTCGTCGGCCTGGGCGGCGTCGTCCAGGGTGACCTGGCCGAGGACGCGGTGCTCCTGGTCCATGGTCGTGATGCGCAGCTCCTCGGCGTTCATCTCACCGAGGCCCTTGAAGCGCTGGATCGAGTCCTCGCGCACGCGCTTGCCGCGCTGGCGGCCCATCTCGAGCAGCGCGTCGCGCTCCCGGTCGGAGTACGCGTACTCGATGTCCTCCCGGCCCCACTTGATCTTGTACAGCGGTGGGCGGGAGAGGAACACGTGCCCGGCCTCGACCAGCGGCCGCATGAAGCGGAACAGGAAGGTCAGCAGCAGGGTGTTGATGTGCTGGCCGTCGACGTCGGCGTCCGCCATCAGGATGATCTTGTGATACCGGAGCTTGGAGATGTCGAAGTCCTCGTGCACACCGGTGCCGAAGGCGGAGATCAGCGCCTGGATCTCCTGGTTCTGCAGGATCTTGTCGATCCGCGCCTTCTCGACGTTGAGGATCTTGCCCCGGATCGGGAGGATCGCCTGGTACTGCGGGTTGCGGCCGGACTTGGCCGAACCGCCGGCGGAGTCACCCTCGACGATGAAGATCTCACATTTGATGGGGTCGTTCGACTGGCAGTCGGAGAGCTTGCCCGGCAGGGACGCCGACTCCAGCAGACCCTTGCGGCGGGTCAGGTCGCGGGCCTTGCGGGCCGCCACGCGCGCGGTGGCCGCCTGGATGCCCTTGCGGACGATGTCCGCCGCCTCCACCGGGTTGCGGTCGAGCCAGTCGTTGAGGTGCTCGTAGACCGCCTTCTGGACGAAGGTCTTCGCCTCCGTGTTGCCCAGCTTGGTCTTCGTCTGGCCCTCGAACTGGGGCTCGCTCAGCTTGACCGAGATGATCGCGGTCAGACCCTCGCGGATGTCGTCACCCGTGAGGTTGTCGTCCTTCTCACGCAGCAGCTTCTTGTCGCGCGCGTACTTGTTGACCAGGTTCGTCAACGCCGCGCGGAAGCCCTCCTCGTGCGTACCGCCCTCGTGCGTGTGGATGATGTTGGCGAAGGAGTACACGCCCTCGGTGTAACCGCTGTTCCACTGCATGGCGACTTCGAGGGAGAGGCTCTTGTCCTTGTCCTCCGCCTCGAGGTCGATCACCGTGGGGTGAACGGCCTCGCCCTTGCGGGAGTTGAGGTACTTCACGAAGTCGACGATGCCGCCCTCGTAGTGGTACGTGACGGTCTTGACCTCGTCCTTCTCGTCCGCACCCGCCTCGTCCGCCCCGGCGGTGGCCTTCGCCGACTCGCGCTCGTCGGTGAGTTTGAGCGTCAGACCCTTGTTGAGGAACGCCATCTCCTGGAAGCGCCGCGAGAGCGTCTCGAAGGAGTACTCCGTGGTCTCGAAGATGTCGGCGTCGGCCCAGAAGGTGACCGAGGTGCCCGTCTCGTCCGTGGCCTCGTGCTGGACGAGCGGGGCCGTCGGGACGCCCATCTTGTAGTCCTGCGTGTGGCGGTAGCCGTCGGTCTTGACCTCGACCGCGACCCTGCTCGACAGGGCGTTCACGACCGAGACGCCGACGCCGTGCAGACCACCGGAGACCGCGTAGCCGCCGCCGCCGAACTTGCCGCCCGCGTGCAGCACGGTCAGCACGACCTCGAGGGCCGGCTTGCCCTCGGACGCGACGATGCCCACCGGGATACCGCGGCCGTTGTCGATGACACGGACGCCGCCGTCGGCCAGGATCGTCACGTCGATGGTGTCCGCGTGGCCGGCCAGCGCCTCGTCGACCGAGTTGTCGACGACCTCGTACACGAGGTGGTGCAGGCCGCGCTCGCCGGTCGAGCCGATGTACATACCGGGTCGCTTACGGACCGCGTCCAGACCCTCGAGGACGGTAATGGCGCTGGCGTCGTACGAGGCGGTGACCTCGCTGGTCGAGGCGGCTGCCCCGCCGCTCGCGCCGGCGTCGGTGGACGGGATGTTCTCGTTGGGGTTGCCGGAATCGGCCACGAAGCGCCCTTTCTGGCACAGCACCAGCCAGGCTCGTCGGCAGGTTGCCGGAGCGGCTGCGGCATGTTGCGTTGGTAAGCCTTGATCAGCGTTGCTCAGCTTCTCCCGGGCGGTCCCCACGTTCGGGGCGGGATTGGCTTCCAGTCTACCGGTAGCACTGACACTGATGGGGGTTTGCCGGTACCTGAGTCCGCATGTGCCGCCCTCAACCGGTCTCTTCCGGGTCCCGATATACGGAAGGGGGCTCCAAGAGGCTCACGGAGGCACTCAGCGCTTCCGGGCGTCAACCCTTGGCTACTTGGGAGTCACGTCCGAATTCGCACCCGCACGCAGGCACACGCGACAAAGGCCGGGCGGTTCCCGCAGGACCCTCCCGGCCTTGAAAAGCGTGACGCACGTCACCCGTAGGTATCGCCGGGACCGGTGCTCCCAGGGGCCCTGAGGGGGCCGTAGCGGCGCGCGGGGCCGTTGGGACCGAGCACCTTGATCTGCCGCACCGTCCCGTGGCCCAGATCCTCGTTGAGGCGCGCCACCAGAGTCGGCGCGAGCAGCCGCAGGTTCGTCGCCCAGGCCGTGGAGTCACAGCGCACGATCAGCGCCCGCTCGTCCTCGTCGTACTTCTCCGGCACGCAGTGATTTGCCACGTCCTCGCCGACGATCTGCGGCCACCGGCCCATCACCCCGCCCACCGCCGCCGGCGCCTCCCACCCGCGCTCGTTGAGCAGCCGGTTGATCGCCGCGCCCAGCGCCATGGGGTCGCGGCCGTCCGCGCGCGCGCCGGAGCGCAGGCCGCCACCGCGCCGTGCCTGCTTCTTCTGCTGAGCCGCGTCGCCCCGCGCGCGTGCCTGCTCGCGGGCCGCCCTGAGCGCCACCCGCGCGAGGTCGACGCCGGACGGCTCGGGGGCCCGCTTCGGGGTCTCGTCGGCGGTCATACGCGCTCCACCGTCCCCTCGGCCACGGCGTACCTGGCCCCCGCGAGCACATGCGGTACGTCGTCGTCGACCGCCGCCGTCACCAGCACCTGCTCACCGGGCGCCACCAGCTCGGCCAGCCGTTCCCGCCGACGGGCGTCCAGTTCGGCGAAGACGTCGTCCAGAACCAGCACCGGTTCGTTGCCCTCGGCCCGCAGCAGGTCGTACGAGGCCAGCCGCAGCGCCAGCGCGTACGACCAGGACTCGCCGTGGGAGGCGTACCCCTTGGCGGGCAGCTGGCCGAGCTTGAGAACGACGTCGTCCCGGTGCGGGCCCACCAGGGTCACGCCCCGCTCGATCTCCTGCTTGCGGACGTCCGCGAGCGCGGCCATCAGCTGCCCGTAGAGGTCCTCACGCGTGTGTGCCTCACCGGGCGCGGACGGCTTGTACTCCAGGGCCACCGGACCGCCGCCGGGCGCCAGCTGCTCGTACGCCTTGTCGGCGAGCGGCTGGATCGCGGCGACCAGGTCGAGGCGCTGGGCGAGCAGCTCGGCGCCCACGCGCGCGAGGTGCTGGTCCCACACGTCCAGGGTCGACAGGTCCATGGAACGGCCGCCGTGCCGCCGGGCGAGCGCGGCCGACTTGAGGAGTGTGTTGCGTTGCTTGAGCACCCGCTCGTAGTCCGAGCGCACGCCCGCCATCCGCGGGGAACGCGCGGTGATCAGCTCGTCGAGGAAGCGGCGCCGCTCACCGGGATCGCCCTTGATCAGCGCGAGATCCTCGGGCGCGAACAGCACGGTCCGTACGATGCCCAGCACATCACGGGGCCTGACCTGCGAGGACCTGTTGATGCGAGCACGGTTGGCCTTGCCCGGATTCAGCTCCAGCTCGACCAGCTGCTGCCGCTCGCCCTGCCTGATCTGCGCCCGGATGATCGCGCGGTCGGCGCCCATCCGCACCAGGGGCGCGTCCGAGGCGACCCGGTGGCTGCCGAGGGTGGCGAGGTAGCCGACGGCCTCGACGAGGTTCGTCTTGCCCTGCCCGTTGGGGCCCACGAACGAGGTGACGCCCGGGTCGAGCGGAACCTCGACCCGGGCGTACGAGCGGAAGTCGGCCAGCGACAGATGCGTGACGTGCATGGTCGTTCGCCGACCTCCCCCAGGGTTGTGGATCGCGGGGCGACCCTGTGGACTACTTCTTCTCGACCGCGTGGCCGCCGAACTGGTTGCGCAGCGCCGCGATCATCTTCATCTGCGGCGAGTCCTCCTGACGGGAGGCGAACCGCGCGAACAGCGACGCCGTGATGGCGGGCAGCGGCACGGCGTTGTCGATCGCGGCCTCCACCGTCCAGCGGCCCTCGCCGGAGTCCTGCGCGAAGCCGCGCAGCTTGTCGAGGTGCTCGTCCTCGTCGAGGGCGTTGACGGCCAGGTCGAGCAGCCAGGACCGGATGACCGTGCCCTCCTGCCAGGAGCGGAAGACCTCGCGCACGTCCGTGACGGAGTCGACCTTCTCCAGCAGCTCCCAGCCCTCGGCGTAGGCCTGCATCATGGCGTACTCGATGCCGTTGTGGACCATCTTCGCGAAGTGGCCGGCGCCGACCTTGCCGGCGTGCACCGCGCCGAAGTCGCCCTCGGGCTTGAGCGCGTCGAAGACGGGCTGCACCTTGGCCACGTGCTCCGCGTCGCCGCCGTACATCAGCGCGTAGCCGTTCTCCAGGCCCCAGACGCCGCCGGAGACTCCGCAGTCCACGAAGCCGATGCCCTTGGCGGCCAGTTCCCCGGCGTGCTTCTCGTCGTCCGTCCAGCGGGAGTTGCCGCCGTCCACGACGACGTCGCCCGGCTCCAGCAGCTCGGCGAGCTCGTCGACGGTCGACTGGGTGGCGGCACCGGCCGGGACCATCACCCAGACCACGCGCGGGCCCTTGAGCTTGCCCACAAGTTCTTCGAGGCTGTGGACATCGGCGAGGTCCGGGTTGCGGTCGTATCCGACGACGGTGTGGCCCGCGCGGCGGATCCGCTCGCGCATGTTGCCGCCCATCTTGCCGAGGCCGACGAGACCGAGCTCCATCAGTTGTTCCTTAGGTCGCTGTGTGGCGTGTGGGGCACCTTCGTACCCATGTCCGAGCCTAAACCCGGACGGTCACGCACACCTGTGGGCATACGCGCTCAGACGTACGACCCCACCTGGGGGTTCACCGGTGACTTCTCCCCAGGGACCGCCCCGGTCGTCCACCGCCTGTGGACGACCGGTCGGATCACGGCACGAGCGTCAGCCGCTGAGACGCACCGGCATGATCAGGTACTTGTAGGCCTCGTCCGCCTCCGCGTCCAGCGCCGGCTTGCCGCTGAGCAGCGCGGGCTTCGTGGACGTCGTGAAGGACAGCTGGGCGACCGGGGAGTCGATGGCGCTCAGGCCGTCCAGCAGGAAGGTCGGGTTGAAGGCGATCGAGATGTCGTCGCCCTCGAGCTGGGCGTCGACCCGCTCCACAGCCTGTGCGTCGTCACTGGAGCCGGCCTCCAGGATGAGCACGCCCTGCTCGAAGCTCAGCCGCACCGGAGTGTTGCGCTCGGCGACCAGGGCCACACGCTTGACGGCCTCCACGAAGGGGGCGGTCTCGATCACGGCGACGGAGTTGAACTCGGTCGGGAACAGCGTGCGGTACTTCGGGAGGTCGCCCTCCAGGAGGCGGGTCGTCGTACGCCGTCCCGCGCCCTCGAAACCGATCAGGCCCTCGCCCGCGCCGGATCCGGAGAGCGCCAGGATGACGCTGTCGCCGCTCGTGAGCGCCTTGGCGGTGTCCAGGAGCGTCTTGGCGGGCACCAGGGCGACCGCGGAGGCCTCCGGGTTCTCAGGCTTCCACAGGAACTCGCGGACCGCGAAGCGGTAGCGGTCGGTGGAGGCCAGCGTGACCGTGTCGCCCTCGATCTCGATGCGCACACCGGTGAGCACGGGCAGCGTGTCGTCACGGCCGGCGGCGATGGCGACCTGGGCGGCGGCGGAGGCGAAGACCTCGCCGGGGACCGTGCCCGTCGCGTTCGGCATCTGCGGCAGGGACGGGTACTCCTCCACAGGCAGTGTGTGGAGGGTGAAGCGCGAGGAACCGCAGACCACCGTGGCCCGTACACCGTCTGTGGAGATCTCCACCGGGCGGTTGGGCAGGGCCCGGCAGATGTCCGCGAGCAGACGGCCGGAGACGAGGACCGTGCCCTCCTCCTCGACCTCGGTGTCCACGGAGACCCGCGCGGAGACCTCGTAGTCGAAGCTGGACAGGCTCAGCTGGCCGTCCTCCGCCTTCAGCAGCAGGCCGGCGAGGACAGGCGCCGGCGGACGGGCAGGGAGGCTGCGTGCCGCCCAGGCCACGGCCTCCGCGAGTACGTCGCGTTCCACCCGGATCTTCACTCTTGCCGCCTCCTGCTGTTGCCGGCGCTTCTCGCCCTGCCTGGCCTTCGTCGTCTGTCTCGGTGTGGTCGGCCCCGGCGAGGGGCAGGACCAACGAGGACCAGTCTGACGCACCTCACTGACAGTCGGTGCCCCTCGGGGTCAAGTCGTGACGAGGGGCAGCCGGGCACCGAGGAGCGAGTTGTGCACAGGACCCCCTTCTAAACGGATTTCTCGCTCTCTCTAGTTGGGAGTAGTAGTAGGGGCTGTGGAAACGGTGGATAACCCTGTTTTCGCAGCTCAGAGGCGGAATTTTATCCACCGGGCCTGTGGGCGGAGGCGGTGGACAACCAGGGCCTTCTGTGGAGAACAGAAAGTTCTGCACACGCCGTGCACAGGCTGAGGCGAGTTCTCCCCAGCGGCGTCCCCAGGTTTACCCACGTTTCCCACAGGGCAACCCGGCACCTTCGTGTGACGCCTTTCACTCGACTCGGTGAGGAGCCGCGTCGTGTTGCCGAACAGTGGACAGACATGTGGAGAAGCCCGAGATCGCTGGGGACAACGGGCCGCAGCCTGTGGGTTGTCGGTGGACAACTTCATGCACAGCCTGTGGATCATTTTTTTGTCCACAGGCTGTGGATATCCTTCGTCCACGAATCCACAGCCAGGTGACCTGGTCCGATGGTCCCGCACCGGCGGCGCCTGTGGACACAGTCTGGACAACTTCCCGGTCCCCAGGGTGTGGACGGGAAAAAGTCACCGAATCTGTGGAGAGTGGCCGTAACCCGGCCGTTAATCGAACAACGGGTGAGCGGTGGACGACCGTCGGCGGGCGCGGTTCGGCCCGACTTCGGTGCCGGTTCGGCCCGGAAACGGCCTCGGAGTGGCCTCGGAGCGGCTCGGCAGCGGCCTCGGATCGGCATGGAGCGGCTCGGGATCGGGCTTGTGCTCAGCTCCGGGACAGCCCGGGATCAGCCACGGATCAGCCACGGATCAGCCTCGGATCGGACCTGCGGCCGTCCCGCGCCGGGCCCTGGCTCAAGCCCGGTAGCGGTCTCCCGGACCAAGCCCGGGTTGGGCGGCTGTCGGCTCGCGTCCGTCCCGCGCCGCCGTCCCGCGCCGCCGTCCGGCGCACGCCCCGCGCAGCCCCGCGTCGAGCCGGGTGGCCCCCGGTGGCCCCGGCGGGCCCGGCGGGCCCCGGAACGACGGAGGGCGCCCCCGGATCTCCCTCCGGGGGCGCCCTCCGTGCCGTCTGTGAGGCGTACTGCGGTGCCGTCAGCCGTTCTTGATGCGGTTGGTCAGCTCGGTGACCTGGTTGTAGATGGAGCGCCGCTCGGCCATCAGATTGCGGATCTTGCGGTCCGCGTGCATGACCGTCGTGTGGTCACGGCCGCCGAACAGCGCGCCGATCTTCGGCAGCGAAAGGTCCGTCAGCTCGCGGCACAGGTACATGGCGATCTGCCGGGCCGTCACCAGCGCGCGCCCGCGCGAGGTGCCGCACAGGTCCTCGACCGTCAGCCCGAAGTAGTCGGCGGTGGCGCCCATGATGGCCGTCGAGGTGATCTCGGGGGCGGAGTCCTCGCCACCGGGGATCAGGTCCTTCAGGACGATCTCCGTCAGGCCCAGGTCCACCGGCTGCCGGTTGAGCGAGGCGAACGCCGTCACCCGGATCAGCGCGCCCTCCAGCTCGCGGATGTTGCGCGAGATCCGGGACGCGATGAACTCGAGCACCTCCGGCGGCGCGTTCAGCTGCTCCTGGACCGCCTTCTTGCGGAGGATCGCGATCCGCGTCTCCAGCTCGGGCGGCTGCACATCGGTGATCAGGCCCCATTCGAAACGGTTCCGCAGCCGGTCCTCCAGCGTCACCAGCTGCTTCGGTGGCCGGTCGCTGGACAGCACGATCTGCTTGTTGGCGTTGTGGAGCGTGTTGAAGGTGTGGAAGAACTCCTCCTGCGTCGACTCCTTGTCCGCGAGGAACTGGATGTCGTCGACGAGCAGGATGTCCATCTCGCGATACCGCTTGCGGAAGCTGTCGCCCTTGCCGTCGCGGATGGAGTTGATGAACTCGTTGGTGAACTCCTCGGAGCTCACGTAGCGCACGCGCGTGCCCGGGTAGAGGCTCCGTGCGTAGTGCCCGATGGCATGCAGCAGGTGCGTCTTGCCGAGGCCCGACTCCCCGTAGATGAACAGGGGGTTGTAGGCCTTCGCGGGCGCCTCGGCGACGGCGACGGCGGCTGCGTGCGCGAACCGGTTGGAGGCGCCGATGACGAAGGTGTCGAAGAGGTACTTCGGATTCAGGCGCGCGGTCGGCTCACCGGGGCCGGGCGTCGGCGAGGACTGCTTGGCCGACTGACCGGGACCGCCGCCGGGACCCGCCGGGCCGCCGCGGTGCGGATGACCGGGGCCGGCCGACGGGTCGGACAGCTCGCGCCGGCCGGTGTCGCGCTGGTCGTAGTCGGAGCGCGACTGCTCGTACTCCGAGCGCTTCTGCCGGTACGGCGAGGGATCGTACGGCGGCCGCTCCATCGACTGGGGACGGTAGTCCTGCGACGGCGGGCCGTAGGAGTCCTGCTGCGGCGGGGCGCCGTACGGGGCCTGGGACGCGGGCCCGCCGTACGTGTCCTGCGACGAGGGCGACGCGTAGGGGTCGCGCTCCGGGAAGCCGAGCCGCTGCTGCTGCCAGCTGTGCTCGTCCTGCTGCGGTCGCGGCCAGGCGCCGGGCTCCGGGCGCTGGTACTCCGACGGGTACGCGGGCCGCGCGGTGGGCATCTGGTCCGGGCGCGAGCCGGGCAGCTGGTCGCCGGGCGTCGGGGGCAGCTGCTCGGCGCGGTGCCGGCCGTAGCCCTCGTACTGGCTCTCGTGCGACTTGTCGTAGCCGCTGTCGTAGCGGCCGTCCCCCTGACCTTCGTACCGGCCGTCCTGGCCGTCGTAGGGGCCGGCGGGAAGCTCGGTCTCCTCGTAGCGCGACTGCTGCTGCGCGGGCGGTGCCGACGGGGCCGGGGGTTCGCCGACGGAGTCGTCGACGGTGATCGCGATGCGGATCGGCCGCCCGCACTCGCGGCTCAGCGTGTCGCTGACGATCGGGGCGAGACGGCCTTCGAGGACGCCCTTCGCGAACTCGTTCGGCACGGCGAGCAGGGCGGTGTCGGCGACCAGCGCCAGCGGCTGGCAGCGCCGGATCCAGTGCTCGTCCTTCACCTCGACACCCTGGCCGCGGCCCTCCCCGAGGAGCTGCTCCAGTACTCGTGGCCACACTGCGGCAAGATCGGCAGGCACGTCAGCCACAGGGCACGCTCTCTCGTGGGTCCCACGAACGTGTGGTTGTGGGACGGTCGGGATTCATATCGGTGGGGGCAGGGACAAAGGAACGAATCGGAGTTCAGCCACGGTAGTCAGGGCGACGGCTACGGTTCAAGTTGTTGTCCCCAGCCTGTGGATAGTGTCTCCCGTGACCGCCGGTTTGACCGAATGGCGCAGCCGCGCGTACCGTAACCAGGTCGAGTTGTCGATGGCTGCTGCCGCCTGCCTCCGATGGGCACAGATCACGTCAGGTGATCGGGAAGCGGTGCACTCGGGCGTTTAACCGCGAGCTACCTCGTGGGCGCACGGTGACAGCCAGGACGGCACCCCGCCACCACCGATTGATTTCTGGAGCCCCCGAGTGAGCAAGCGCACCTTCCAGCCGAACAACCGTCGTCGTGCCAAGACCCACGGCTTCCGCCTGCGGATGCGCACCCGTGCCGGTCGCGCGATTCTCGCGAACCGCCGCAGCAAGGGTCGCACCAACCTGTCCGCCTGAGCCTGATCAGGTCATGACGTCGTGCTGCCTACCGAGCATCGGCTGAGGCGGCGCGAGGACTTCGCGACCGCTGTACGACGAGGTCGTCGGGCCGGCCGCCCGACCCTCGTGGTCCATCTTCGAAGCGGTGCCACGGACCCGCACGCGCCTGGGGAGAGCGCTCCCCCGACGCGTGCGGGTTTCGTCGTGAGCAAAGCCGTGGGCGGCGCGGTCGTGCGCAACAAGGTGAAGCGCAGACTGCGTCATCTGATGCGCGACCGAGTCACCCTGTTCCCCCCCGGTAGCCTGGTAGTCGTACGGGCGTTGCCCGGGGCGGGCGACGCCGACCACGCACAGCTGGCCCAAGACCTGGATGCCGCCCTTCAACGGCTACTGGGAGGGGGCGCGCGATGAAGTACCCGCTACTGGCTCTGATCAAGCTCTACCAGTGGACGATCAGTCCGCTGCTCGGGCCGGTGTGCAAGTACTACCCGTCGTGCTCCCACTACGGCTTTACGGCCATCGACCGGCACGGCGCGATCAAGGGAACGGCACTTACCGCCTGGCGGATCCTGCGGTGCAACCCGTGGTCGCTCGGTGGCGTGGACCATGTTCCGCCGCGCAAGCGCCCGCGGTGGCACGAAATGTTGCGTGACGCCTGGCGTGCACGCAGGGGCGGGACCTCCGCCGCCGAAACGGCCACCGAAGAGGGACTTCCTTCTCCTTCGAGCCCGGCCGCAGAGACACCGTCCCATGCCCAAGGAGCATGATTAGTGGACACGATTGCCAGCCTCTTCAGCTTCATCACGACACCTGTCTCCTGGGTCATCGTCCAGTTCCACAAGGTGTACGGGGCCATCTTCGGCCCTGACACCGGGTGGGCCTGGGGCCTGTCGATCGTGTCCCTGGTGATTCTGATCCGTATCTGCCTGATCCCGCTCTTCGTGAAGCAGATCAAGGCGACACGGGCGATGCAGACGCTGCAGCCCGAGATGAAGAAGATCCAGGAGCGCTACAAGAACGACAAACAGCGTCAGTCCGAAGAGATGATGAAGCTGTACAAGGAGACGGGCACCAACCCGCTCTCCTCGTGCCTTCCCATCCTGGCGCAGTCCCCGTTCTTCTTCGCCCTGTACCACGTGCTCAACGGCATCGCCAACGGTGACACCATTGGCGTGATCAACGAGAGCCTTCTGGCGAGCGCGCAGAAGGCGCACATCTTCGGTGCCCCGTTGGCCGCGAAGTTCACGGACAGCGCGTCGGACCTGGTGTCGTTCGACGCCTCGCTGACCAACGTCCGCATCGTGACCGCGATCATGATCATCATGATGTCGGCGTCGCAGTTCTTCACGCAGCGCCAGCTGATGACGAAGAACGTCGACACCTCGGTGAAGACCCCGTTCATGCAGCAGCAGAAGATGCTGATGTACGTCTTCCCCGTCATGTTCGCCGTCTTCGGCATCAACTTCCCCGTCGGTGTGCTCGTCTACTGGCTGACCACCAACGTGTGGACCATGGGCCAGCAGATGTACGTGATCCGCAACAACCCGACCCCGGGTTCCAAGGCTCAGGCCGCGTACCTGGAGCGCCTGTACAAGCACGTCACGCACCACGGCAAGACCCGCAGCCGCGGCGAGCGGGCCATCGTCAAGGCCATCGTGGCCAAGGGCCGCGAGCGCAACGACGCAGAGCGCAAGTTCATCAACGGTCTGACCAAGGTGGGCTTCGCCGCCCAGGCCGACGGCACCGTGATCAGGAGCGAGTCCCAGGCCGCGGCCCAGGCCGAGGACGGCACGCCCACGAGCGCGGCCGCCGCCAAGCGGCAGCAGCCCAAGCGGCAGTCCAAGTCGCAGCGCCAGTCCACGGCCGCGGCGAAGGGTGCCGACGAGACCATCTCCCTGAGCAAGTCCGACGAGCCGGAGGACGCCAAGCCCTCCGGAGCCGCCGGTACGGCCAAGCAGTCCGCTCCCAAGCCCGCCGGCAGCGGAGGCCGTAGCAAGGCCCAGTCCGGGCAGCGCAAGGGCGGCCCGCAGCGCCCCAAGTCCCCGTCCAAGAAGTAAGAAGGAGCCCATCCCGTGACGGAAGGCACCACCTCCGCCGCCGCCGAGGGTGCAGACACCCTGACCCGCCTGGAGCAAGAGGGCGAGATCGCGGCGGACTACCTCGAGGGTCTGCTGGACATCGCCGATCTCGACGGCGACATCGACATGGACGTCGAGGCCGACCGAGCCTCCGTGTCGATCATCAGCGACGCGGGCCCCCGTGACCTGCTCAAGCTGGTCGGCCGGGACGGCGAGGTGTTGGAGGCGCTCCAGGAACTCACGCGCCTGGCCGTCCACCGGGAGACCGGCGACCGCAGTCGGCTGATGCTGGACATCGCGGGCTACCGTGCCCAGAAGCGTGCCGAGCTCTCCGAGCTGGGTGCCAAGGCCGCGGCCGACGCGAAGAACAGCGGTGAGCCGGTCAAGCTGAAGCCGATGACGCCCTTCGAGCGGAAGGTCGTCCACGACGCGGTCAAGGTCGCCGGCCTGCGCAGCGAGTCCGAGGGCGAGGAGCCGCAGCGCTTCGTCGTCGTCCTGCCCAACTGATTCGGTACGTACGTGTCTCCGGCCCCGTCTGTTGCGCAGACGGGGCCGCACTTTGTCAGCCCGGTAGTTCTGGTGGTCGGCGCTCACAGCGCTGATGCGGTACGGAAGGACGGTCCCCGTGACGGAGGCAGCGGAGCTCCCCCCTGCGCCTGAGGTGGCACGAGAGGTATTCGGCGATCGCTTCGGTGATGCGGTCCGATACGCCGAGCTCCTGGCCGAGGCAGGCGTACAGCGTGGGCTCATCGGCCCACGAGAGGTACCCCGCCTCTGGGAGAGGCATATGTTGAACTGCGCGGTGCTCTCCGAGGTCGTGCCCGAGGGCGTGACCGTCTGCGACGTCGGTTCGGGTGCCGGACTGCCCGGCATTCCCCTGGCGCTCGTGCGGGAGGATCTGAAGATCACCCTGCTGGAGCCGCTCCTGCGACGGACCAACTTCCTCACCGAAGTCGTCGAGCTTCTCGGCCTGGACCATGTGACGGTCGCGCGTGGTCGTGCCGAGGAGGTCATGGGGACGATGCCGCCGGTGCACGTGGTGACCGCCCGTGCGGTGGCGCCGCTGGACCGCCTGGCAGCCTGGGGCATCCCGCTGCTGCGCCCCTACGGCGAGATGCTCGCCCTCAAGGGCGACACCGCCGAGGAGGAGCTGAAGAGCGCGTCCACCGCGCTGAGCAAGCTCGGAGCCGTGGGCACCTCGATCCTGCATGTCGGGGAGGGCGTGGTGGATCCGCTGTCCACGGTGGTGCGGGTCGAGGTCGGAGAGAGCCCGGGCGGTGTGAGGTTCGCCGCCAAACGGGCCAAGGCGGCCCGTACCAGTCGAACGCGCCGACGCCGCTGAGACGTACTCCACACAAGCTGCCAAACCTACGCATCACGGAGTGTCGCGAGGGATCCGGCCGTCGGGGCTGTGCATCGTGTTTCACGTGAAACGTCGCTCCCTGCTCCACGGCATCATCAGCCGCGGTCGCGCCGCAGCCGAACCCCGCGATCGTAAGCCTCTCGGTTCACTCGATGAGGGACGGGAGTTGTCCACAGAGGTGGATTTCTCCACAGAACAACAGGCCTCACTGGTTCACGACCCCGCAGCCATGGGAGGCTCTGTGCATTGCGAGCCTGAAGTCGAGGAGAGTGAATCCTTGCGGTCCGACGCCAACATCGCGGGACCGATGACCGATCCGGTCCCCGGTCCCCGTACCGAGTCCTTTGGGGAGGATGTTTCACGTGAAACACCGCCCCCGATGGACGACACCCCGATCGGTCGTGCTGCCCAACTCGCGGTGGAGGCTCTGGGCCGCGCCGGCGAGGGCCTGCCACGTCCTGAGCAGACCCGTGTGATCGTCGTAGCCAACCAGAAGGGCGGGGTGGGCAAGACGACGACGACCGTCAACCTTGCCGCTTCCCTGGCCTTGCACGGTGGCCGAGTCCTGGTGGTCGACCTCGACCCGCAGGGCAACGCGTCCACAGCCCTGGGAATCGACCACCACGCCGAGGTTCCGTCTATCTATGACGTGCTGGTCGACAGTCGCCCGCTCGCGGAGGTCGTTCAGCCCGTTCCTGATGTAGAAGGCCTCTTCTGTGCTCCCGCCACGATCGATCTCGCCGGCGCGGAGATCGAGTTGGTGTCCCTGGTGGCACGTGAGAGCCGCCTCCAGCGAGCGATCCAGGCCTACGAGCAGCCGCTGGACTACATCCTCATCGACTGCCCGCCGTCGCTCGGCCTGCTGACGGTCAACGCGATGGTGGCCGGCGCCGAGGTCCTCATCCCGATCCAGTGCGAGTACTACGCGCTGGAAGGTCTGGGACAGTTGCTGCGCAACGTCGACCTGGTGCGGGGACACCTCAATCCCACCCTGCATGTGTCGACCATTCTGCTCACCATGTACGACGGCCGGACGCGCCTCGCGTCGCAGGTCGCGGAGGAGGTGCGCACCCACTTCGTGGAGGAGGTACTGCGGACGAGCATTCCTCGCTCGGTCCGTATCTCCGAGGCGCCGAGCTATGGACAGACGGTGCTGACCTACGATCCGGGATCGAGCGGTGCTCTCTCCTACCTTGAGGCAGCACGAGAGCTGGCGCTGAGGGGTGTCGGGGTCAGCTACGACGCGACACACGCCCATATCGGCGCCCAGAACAACGCGAACATGGTGGAGGGCATTCAGTGAGTGAGCGACGGAGGGGGCTGGGCCGCGGTCTTGGTGCACTGATCCCTGCTGCCCCGACGGAGAAGACACCGGCGCAAGCCGCGCTGGGAGGCGGAGGATCCGCGTCCCCCGCAGCCCTGCCGGTTCTGACGACCGACCGCGGGGTGGCAGCGGCGAAGGTGGCCGCACTGCTGCCTGTTTCACGTGAAACAGAGGAGCTGTCGGCGAACAGCTCCGTGGAGATGCCCGCGCCGCCCGTCGGCGCGCACTTCGCCGAGATTCCCCTCGAGCACATCGCGCCGAACCCGCGTCAGCCCCGTGAGGTCTTCGACGAGGACGCGCTGCACGAGCTCATCACCTCCATCAAGGAGGTCGGTCTGCTCCAGCCGGTCGTCGTGCGCCAGTTGGGCCCCGCGCGCTATGAGCTGATCATGGGTGAGCGGCGTTTCCGGGCCTGCCGTGAGGCCGGCCTGGAGGCGATCCCCGCGATCGTGCGGGCCACGGATGACGAGAAGCTTCTCCTGGATGCTCTGCTGGAGAACCTCCACCGGGCCCAGCTGAACCCGCTGGAAGAGGCAGCCGCATACGACCAGTTGCTGAAGGACTTCAACTGCACGCACGACCAGCTGGCGGACCGCATCGGTCGATCCCGGCCGCAGGTCTCCAACACGCTGCGTCTGCTGAAGCTCTCGCCGGCTGTTCAGCGCCGGGTTGCGGCCGGAGTGCTCTCCGCCGGTCACGCCCGGGCCCTTCTCTCGGTCGATGACTCGGAGGAGCAGGACCGGCTGGCTCACCGCATCGTGGCCGAGGGACTTTCCGTACGGGCCGTCGAGGAGATCGTGACCCTCATGGGCTCGCGTCCGCAGACGGCTCAGCGTGCCAAGGGGCCGAGGGCCGGCGGCCGGGTCTCCCCGGCACTGACCGACCTCGCGACCCGGCTCTCGGACCGCTTCGAAACCCGGGTGAAGGTCGACCTGGGCCAGAAAAAGGGCAAGATCACCGTCGAGTTCGCCTCCATGGAGGACCTGGAGCGCATCCTCGACTCGCTCGCGCCCGGTGAAGGTCCCGTCCTGCAGAAGGGCCTCGTGGACGGCGACGCCGAGGAGTCGGAAGACTGAGCCGCGGCTTGGCCGAGCGCCTGTCGGCCGTGGGACCTGTGAGCGAGCCGTGTCCGGTGTGTACCGGAACACGGCTCGCTCTTTGCTTTCAGGCGCTATCGATGGAATCGCATCGTGGATACGATGCGATGAGGTTGTGGCGCATCCACCTGGCAGTACCTCGGAGCGGGAGGCTGGGGCCATGCGAACGATGAGCCGGACCGGACTGGTGAGCGCCGGGCTGGGCCTGGGCGCGGTCGGCGGCTTCGTCGGCAGCCTGCTCAGGGAACGGAGCGCTCTGACAGCCGCTCGCGATGCTGCGAGCGAAGGAAGCGAGGAACAGCCTTCATGGGGCGTCGGCTCGTACCGCTCACGCTGGACAACCTTCAAGACCTACCCAAGCGCTGTCGGGCGTGTGTCTTCTGGGAGCTGGACCCCGTCAGCAGTGCGGCCGCGGTAAGGGCGGGTACGCCCGCTCTGGAGAAGGAGTCCTGGATCTCCGCTGTCCTGTTGGACTGGGGGTCGTGTGGCCGGGTCGTCTATGTGGACGACGTTCCCGTGGGGTTTGTCCTCTACGCGCCGCCCGCCTACGTTCCCCGCTCGACCGCGTTCCCCACGAGCCCTGTGTCGCCGGATGCCGTGCAGTTGATGACCGCGTTCATCATGCCGGGCTACCAGGGGCAGGGGCTTGGCCGTGTGATGGTCCAGACCGTAGCCAAGGATCTGCTGCGGCGGGGCTTCAAGGCGATCGAGGCGTTCGGCGACGCACGCTGGAAGGAGCCGGCCTGTGTCCTGCCGGCCGACCATCTGCTGGCGGTGGGCTTCAAGACGGTGCGTCCCCATCCCGCGCATCCTCGGATGAGGCTGGAACTGCGGACCACGCTCTCCTGGAAAGAAGACGTGGAGATGGCGCTCGACCGGTTGCTGGGCGCGGTCCAGAAGGAGCCGGCGCTGCGCCCGCTCTGAAGAGTTCGGTCACGCAATGGGCCAGCCCCGAGGGGCTGGCCCATTCGTGTTTCACGTGAAACATCAGCCGTCGACGGGACGGCTCAGCGTGTCACTCGGAGATGAAGCTCTCCAGGTCGCGCACGAGCGCGGCCTTCGGCTTGGCGCCGACGATGGTCTTGGCGACCTCGCCACCCTGGTACACGTTCAGTGTCGGGATGGACATGACGCCGTACTTGGCGGCCGTACCCGGGTTCTCGTCGATGTTGAGCTTGACGACCTCGATCTTGTCGCCGTGCTCGGCGGCGATGGCCTCGAGCGAGGGGGCGATCTGGCGGCACGGACCGCACCATGCGGCCCAGAAGTCCACCAGGACGGGCTTGTCGCTCTTGAGGACGACCTCTTCGAAGTCGGCGTCGGTCACATTCTTCAGGGTGCCGGCCACAGGGGGCTCCTTAATTCTCTGTGCGGTGGGGCGGGGAGAGGGTCAGACGGCGGTCTTCTCGGGCTCGGCCTGCTCCTCGTCCGCGAGGGCGGCGAGGTAGCGCTCTGCGTCGAGAGCGGAGGAGCAGCCGGTGCCGGCGGCAGTGATCGCCTGGCGGTAGGTGTGGTCGACCACGTCGCCGGCGGCGAAGACACCGGTCTGGTTCGTCCGGGTGGAGGGCGCGGCGACCTTCAGGTAGCCCTCCTCGTCCAGGTCGAGCTGACCCTTGAAGAGCTCGGTGCGCGGGTCGTGGCCGATCGCGATGAAGAGGCCGGTCACCGCAAGGTCGGAGAGCTCACCCGTCTTGAGGTTGCGCAGCTTCAGCCCGGCCAGCTTCGGGTCGCCCTGGATCTCGGCGACCTCGCTGTCCCAGATGAACTTGATCTTCGGGTCGGCGAAGGCGCGTTCCTGCATCGCCTTGGAGGCGCGCAGGGTCTCCCGGCGGTGGACGATCGTCACGGACTTGGCGAAGCGGGAGAGGAAGGTGGCCTCCTCCATCGCGGTGTCGCCGCCGCCGATCACGGCGATGTCCTGGTCCTTGAAGAAGAAGCCGTCACAGGTGGCACACCAGGAGACACCACGGCCGGAGAGGGCGTCCTCGTTCGGCAGGCCGAGCTTGCGGTGCTGGGAGCCGGTGGTCACGATGACGGCCTTGGCCCGGTGGATCGTGCCCGCGGTGTCGGTGACGGTCTTGATCTCGCCCGTGAGGTCGACGGAGACGATGTCGTCGGGGATCAGCTCGGCACCGAAGCGCTCGGCCTGGGCGCGCATGTTGTCCATGAGCTCGGGGCCCATGATGCCGTCCTGGAAGCCGGGGAAGTTCTCCACCTCGGTGGTGTTCATCAGAGCGCCGCCCGCGGTGACGGCGCCTTCGAACACGAGCGGCTTCAGCGACGCGCGCGCGGTGTACAGCGCCGCGGTGTAGCCGGCGGGCCCGGAGCCGATGATGATCACGTTACGGACGTCGCTCACGGCTTGTTTCCTCGTCTCTGGACTGCATCGGTTGAGCGGTGGGAGCTACTTGGACTCTCACCCCACCCAACGGATCCTAAGGGGCGTGCATTCCCGGTGTGTCCGGGCACACGGAGGGACCACACCGTAGGGGATGACGGGGGGACACGGCGCAGCAGCGGGACGGGACGTCGGCCGTCAGTGACGCGTGTAGGAGTTCGTCAGCAGAACCTTCGCCGGACTCGACGCCGGATGATCCACACAGGTCTTGTCCATGAGGTAGGCGTCGATCCGCGTGCTGTCGGATGTGTCCGGCAGCACGACGAGAAGGGCGTCCTTCCCCTGGTACGTGCCGTCCTCGACGGCGAGTGCCGTGTCGCTGCGTCCGATGCCCTGCTGAACGCAGGAAGGCACCACGGGCTGCCGGAGGATCTTGGGCGATTGGTCACCGGGTGACGCGGCGTCGGATTGGCCTTGGATGCCCAGGCTGTGCGCGCCACGGGAGCCCGTGGCCTTGGCGAGGAGATCGGTGACCTGCCCCTCCAGCCCGCTCGCGGAGAAGGTGTCCGGCCTGGTCGACTGATGAGCCGAAGTGCCCGGCCCCGCGCCGTCCGTGAGCGACGACACCAGGACGGAACCGAGTCCCAGCGCCGCGACGGTGAGGACCGCCCCGAGGACGGCGATCCTGCGGCGGCCGCCCCGCTTGCGGTCCTTGCGGCCCGGGCCGGTGGCGGCGTGGGCGCGCCCGGCGGGTCGGTCCGTCGCCGTCGTTGTTTCACGTGAAACATGGAGCGCGTCGGTGTCGGTCGCGACCGCGTCGGCCGACGGCGAGGTGTCCGCGTTCTCCGGCACCGTGGCGTTCAGCAGTGCCTCGGCGGCGAGTGCGGCATCGATGCGGTGGGCGACATCGTCCGGCATGCGGGGTGGGCTGGGGAGGGTGCCCAGGAGGCTGCGGATCTCCTCGAGGGAGGCTTGGACGTCCGCGCAGAGCTCGCAGGCGTCCAGATGCCGACGTACGTCGGCGCTCCGGGAGGGAGCGAGCAAACCCTCGGTGAGGTCGGAGATCTCCGCGACGTCCGGATGCCCGGTCGTGTCCTTCGTCGAGGTCACGCTCGCCCACCTCCGCCCTTCACAGCAGCTGAATCGCCTGTCCCGGCGTTGCCCGGCCCCTCGTCCCGAGGTTCCGCTGCCGGTGGGACGGATGTCCCCTGCGCCCGGTTCCGTCCTGTGCCGTTTTCTCTGGCGCCGCCGGTGCCGGCCGGCCGCAGATGGGTGAGGAGCGGGAGGAGTCTGGCTCTGCCCCGGGCGCAGCGGCTCTTCACCGTCCCGGTCGGCACATCGAGGACGCGGGCGGCCTCGGCGACCGGGTAGCCCTGCATGTCCACGAGGACGAGGGCGGCTCGCTGGTCGGGAGGCAGGGTGCCGAGCGCTTCGAGGAGCTGGCGGTGCAGGTCGTTGCGTTCGACGGGCGCGGACGCCGATTCGTGCGGCTCGAGCAGCTGCTCCAGTCGCTCGGTGTCGTCGACCGGTGAGGTCTTGCGGGAAGCCGCTTTGCGGGCGCGGTCCAGACAGGCGTTCACCGTGATGCGGTGCAGCCAGGTGGTGACGGCGGACTGGCCGCGGAAGGTGTGGGCGGCCCGGTAGGCGGACACGAGGGCGTCCTGGACGGCGTCAGCGGCCTCCTCGCGGTCTCCCAGCGTGCGCAGCGCCACCGCCCAGAGTCGGTCGCGGTGGCGCCGTACGAGCTCACCGAAGGCGTCGGGATCGCCCTCTACGTGGCGGGTGAGGAGGTCCTGGTCGCTCGCTCCGTCATATCCGGCGCCTTCCGCCATCGGACCCCCTCCCCCTTCGGTGGGACGTCAGCCCGTGAACTTCACGTCGGTGATGGCCTGCTTGTAGCCGGGGTCGCTGTACTGGTCGCCCGGCGCTTGCGGCGCGGCGGTGATCCATACGAGAACGTACCGCGTCTTCACCGGTGTCTTGGCGGAGATCTTCAGTTCCTGTCCGGACGTCCGGGCGTCGGCGATCTTCGTCATGGACTCGAGTGAGGCCGACGACGAGAGCGAATCGGCTGCGTAGAGGCTCGCGGCGGTGTAGTTGCCGCCGTAGTGAAGTCCTATCGAGGCCGCTGAAACGCTCTGCTCGGAGCCGAGGTCGTAGACGATGCCCACGCCCTTCTTGAACGGCGCGAGTACGGGCCCGTCGTCGAAGGAGCGCGACCGCCAGTACGTGGAGGCGTCACCGTCGTAGGTGAGCTTGGCGTCGTCGGCGTGCTGAGGGGTGCCGTCCGGGTAGTACTCGGCGGCATCGTGGATCTTGAGCGTCTTGACGGGCTTGGGCGCGGTGCTGTTCTTGTCGCCCTCGTCCGTCGTCTGCGTCTGGTTGGTGTCGTCGGACTGGCTCTGGTCCATCAGGGCGTCAGCCAGCTGCCAGCTGCCCAGGCCGAGGGCGGCGATGAGGAGGGCGGAGACCGCCCACTTCAGTGCCTTGCCGGTGCGGCTCTGCAGCGGGGGCGGCGGGGTCGCCAGCTGCGGGGTGGCGCCCGCGTGTGGCGAGGGACGGCCGTAGGTGCCCTGCTGGTACGTCGTGCGCTGGTACTCGGGCGGGGCGGTGAACGCGGGCTCCGGCGGGCGGATGCGGGGCATCTCACCGATCGCCTTCACCAGCTCCTCCGGCGTCGTGCAGGCGGCCTCGTGCCGGGAGGCGGTCGCCCCGTCGTTGACGAGGGCGCGCATCGACAGCTCCGACAGACCCCGGTGGACGCCGGCGCGCACCTGGTCGGGGGCGATCAGACCGATGTCCTTGGGCAGCCCCGAGAGCCCGTAGGCGTCGTTCTCGTAGGGCCAGCGCTGGGTGAGCGCCGCGTACAGCAGGGCGCCGATCGCCTCGGTGTCGGTGCGTTGAGGGGTGTCGGTGGTGACACCGCGCAGGGCGGCGTTCACCGCAAGACCGCGGATGCGCCACTGGCCCGAGGAGGTGCGCAGAACGGCGTTGGGGTTCAGACGCAGATGCGCCAGGCCTTCGCGGTGGGCGGCGGCCATGGCGGAGGCGATCTGACTCACCATCTGGTAGGCGTCGTGCGGCTCCAGCGGGCCGGCCGCGAGCAACGCGGTCAGCTCGGTGGCGTCGGGCAGCCACTCATGGACCACGTAGACGAGGTCGTTCTCCTCGACGGCGTCCAGTACTTGGACGAACCGGGGATCTCCGAGCAGGGCGGACGAGCGGGCCGCTGCCAGTACCGAACGGGCCCGGGTGTGGTCCGCGGGCAGGATATGGACGCCCACGGCACGACGGAGTTTCTCGTCGACCGCACGCCAACTGCTGAAACCGTCCAGACGGGTGACGCACTCTTCGAGGCGATAGCGCCTGGCGAGCTTGTGACCACTGTGCAGTTCCGGCGGTGAGGCCTTCCCGGGACGCTCCGCCCCGCCGCTCCCCTGTGCCTCGTCGCTGTCCGTGTCCTGCTCCCGGTTCTTGACCACCCCGTCGGCCGTGGACTGGTCCGCTTGTGCGGTCAGCGGCTTGTCGCCGCTGTTGTCTGCCACGTCGACGGCAGCTGTGCTCCGTTCCGCCACCGTCGTTCCTGCCTCCCCATTCAGTGCGCGCGTCCGACCTCGTGCGCGCCGTGCGACGCCGAACCCAATTGTGCCCACAGTCCGCCGCTATGCACGACACGCGGCGGCGGACGATGGTTGTGCGCCTACCCCCTGACTCAGCGACCCAGGCGTCCGCGAACCATGCCGACGAGCGAATTGAGCTCCTCGATGCGCATGCGGCGGGCGGCGACGAAGAAGATGCCGAACAGCAGGACCCCGCCGGCCAGCAGCGCGGCAAAGGAACCCAGGACGCCCTGGCCCAGGCTGTGGCCGATGCCGTAGCAGGCCGCGCCGCTGATCAGGGCGGCCGGGACGGAGGCGATGCACAGTCGGGCGTAGGTCCGCAGGACATGGGAGCCGTCCAGGTCGCCGCCGAGCCGCTTGCGCAGCCGGTTCCAGGCGACACCGACGCCGATCGCGTACGCCAGGCCGTAGGAGGCCGCCATGCCGACCACGGCCCAGCGGGAGGGCAGGACGAAGTAACAGATCGCCGAGGCGCTCGCGTTGACCGCGGCCACGATGACGGTGTTGTAGAAGGGGGTCCGGGTGTCCTCGTAGGCGTAGAAGGCACGCAGCACGACGTACTGCACGGAGTAGGGGATCAGGCCGAGGCCGAAGGCCATCAGCATGAAGCCCATGTTCGTGGCCTCGTTGGTGCCGGAGGAACCGAAGATCAGCGTGCACATCGGGATGCCGAGTGCGAGGAAACCGAAGGCGATCGGGACGATCGCGACGGCCGTGGTGCGCAGGCCCTGGGAGATGTCGTCGCGGACCGCGCCGGCGTCGCCCTCGGCCGCCGAGCGGGAGATGCGGGGCAGCAGGGCGGCCATCAGGGAGACGGTGATGATGGCCTGTGGCAGTCCCCAGATCAGCTGGGCGTTGGCGTAGGCGGAGAAGCCGGTGCCGTCGACCGGCGAGTCCTTGCCCGCCGACGTGGACAGTTGGGTGACGACGAGCGCGCCGGCCTGGTTGGCCAGGACGAACAGGACGGTCCACTTCGCGAGGGTCGCCGCCTTGCCGAGGCCGTGGCCCTTCCAGTCGAAGCGCAGCCGCAGCCGGAAACCGGTCTCGCGCAGGTACGGGATCATGGCGAGGGCCTGCACGACGAGGCCGAGCAGAACCCCGATGCCGAGGAGCCGCTCGCCCTCCGGCGGGATGGTCGTGACCTTCATGCCGGAGTCGGCGGCGGTGCCGTAGACCCAGATGAACATGCCCAGCGTCACGATGATGACGATGTTGTTGAGGACCGGCGTCCACATCATCGCGCCGAACTTTTCGCGCGCGTTGAGGATCTGCCCCATCACCACATGGACACCCATGAAGAAGATCGAGGGCAGGAAGTAGCGGACGAACGTGATGCCGACCTCGTTGGCCGCCGGATCGCTGGCGACCGAGTCGGACAGGAGGCGGATCAGTACGGGCGCCGCGGCGACCGCGCCGACCGTGAGCAGGCCGAGCGCCACCATGACCAGCGTGAGCAGGCGGTTGGCGTACGCCTCGCCGCCGTCCTCGTCCTCCTTCATGGCCCGCACGAGCTGCGGCACGAAGACCGAGTTGAGGCCGCCGCCGACAGTCAGGATGTAGATCATCGTGGGCAGCTGGTAGGCGACCTGGAAGGTGTCGCCGAGCAGACCGACGCCCAGCGCCGAGACGATCAGCGCGGAGCGGACGAAGCCGGTGAGGCGGGACACCATCGTGCCCGCCGCCATGACGGCGCTGGACTTCAGCAGGCCACCGGCGCGCCCGCCCTTCTTGGCGGCTGCGGCTGCGGCGGGAGCGGCGGGGGGCGCGGCCGGCGTGGCCATGAGGTTCATGGTCTGCTCTGCCGCGGACGACGCGGCCACCGGAGCCTGGTACGCCGGTACCGCTCCCTGCCCGCCCGGAGCGGGCGCCGGGCCGGGTACCGACGGGGACTCCGCGGAGCGGGCGCCGCCCTGCTGCTGGTCCCGGAAGAGGTGGGCGAAGGCGTCGGGCGGGTGCTGCTCCTCGCTGGAGTGCGTGACCAGGTCGTCCACGCCCACGAACTGCGTCGTACGGGGGTCGTCGCCGTACGGCAGGTACTGGGTGGGGCCCTCCGGCTCGGGCGCCGGGGTCTGGGCCCACATCCGCGGGTCGGGGGCGTACGGGGACTGCGGGGGCCGCCCGTACAGCGGCTGCTGCGGCTGCTGCATGCCCGGTGGCGGCGGGGGGTGCGCGGCACGGTCGTAGAGCGCCTCGGCGACCGGGTCCTGCGCGGTGAGGTCCTGGGCCCGGTAGGGGTCCTGGTCGTAGGCGTCCTGGAGGTACATGTCCGCCGGGTGCTGCGGCGGCACCTGGCCAGGCTCGGGCGGCGGGCCCTCGGGGTGGCCCGAGCCGCCCGCGGCCTGGCCGCGGTCACCGTCGTACGGCGCGTTCATGGTTACCCCACCTCATCGTCCCGGGCCAACCGGCCACGACTTCCTCAACGGTCCACTCTCTCACCCGTGCCGGACGGGTCGGCGCTTTCCACTGCGGTGTCCGGTGTCTCGTCACTCGGCTGCCCCGGGTCGGCTGCCCCTGCTCGGCCGCCGGACTCTTTCTCGGGCCGATTCTCCCGGTCCTTGGCGTTCTCCGGGCCGTCGGCGGGCTCGCTCGCCCCGTCGGCACCGTTCTCGCCTTCGGCACCGTCCTCGCGATCTTCTTCGGTCTCGTCGGTCGCTTCCGTTTCCCGGGCCGCGGCGCGCTTGCGCTGGGTGTACATCCGGAAGCCGGCCAGCACGAGCAGCAGGACTCCGCCGCCGATGACCAGCATCACCGTGGCCGTGATCTCGGTGACCCGCACGTCGAAGGCGACCGCTTCGCCGTACTTCTGGCCGTCCTCGGTGTACAGCTGGGCAACCACCGTCGTCTGGCCGTTGACCTTGGCGGACGTGGTGAACTTCACCGTCGACGTGTGCCCGCCGGAGACCGTCACCGACTGCTCGGCGTAGGCCTCGTCGGAGATCTCGAGGCGGGTCGGGTTCTTCGAGGTGAGCCGCAGGACCAGGTGGTCGACGCCCTGCACCAGGTTGTTCTGCACGGTCACCGGGATCGTGGCGCTTCGTCCGGAGAGCTTGGTCTCGGACTTGTCGATCAGTTTGACCTGGCCGGTGAGGGTGTCGAGATAGGCCTGCACACCCTGACGGAACGAGTTCGCGGCGGTGCTCCGGCCCCGCCAGGACGTGGACATCTCACGGTTCATGGCCCGCCCGAAGGGGGTCACCACCCGGGCCTCGTTGGCGAGGATCACCTTGAAGTTGTCGAGTTTGTCCTGCGTGTACGCGATCTGCTCGAAAGCCGACCGGGGCAGCTCCTGCTTGCGCAGCGAGGAGGGGTACGCCGACCTCGACGGCACCTTCGTGGTGGCGCCCGGGTCGGGCTTGGCCTTGGCGGCTGCCGCGAGCTGCTGGGACTGCGACCAGGTGCCGCCCTGGAGGGTGCTGACGGCCTCCGCCAGCGACCGGGCCTGGCTCGTGGTCGGCATGCGCTGCGGGGCGACGACGGCGCTGCGCTGCTTGCCCGTCTGCAGGTTCAGGGCCAGGCTCTGCGCGAGGAACTCCTGCACGGCGAGCGTGGAGGTGGAGGCCATGGTCAGATCGCCCTTGAACGCCGTCGACAGCCGTGCGTCCGCGACCACCGCCGTGGTGCCGCCGCCGATCGGCCGGGCCGCGGAGGGGGTGTACGTGAGATCGCCGTTCTCCGTGAGGCTGTCGCTGCGCGCGATCACCTTGTCGGCGCCTGCCGAGGTGGCGACCTTGACGATCGACGGGTCGACGGCGCCGTCGACGGGCCAGGCGAAGTCGGTGTTCGGGGTCACATGGAGCACGGTCTCCACCGTGGTGGCGGCGACGTCGGTGGCCGCCTTGAGCTGGCTCAGGGAGCCGGCGACGCCGGTGCCGTTGTGGGCGAGCGAGGCCAGGTCGGGATCGGCGAAGGGCAGCGCCACGACCTCCTTGCCGAGCACCGCCTCCTGAAGATCGTCGAGCCACTGCTTGGCGACCGCCTGGTGGGTGCCGGCCGTGGTGGTGTCCCCGTCGCCCCGGACCCGGTAGGTGCCGGTCATGGCGTCGACGGACGCCAGCAGGTCAGGGTCGATCACCCAGGTGACGTCGAGCTCCTTGCCCAGGCTCAGAAGCTGCTCCAGGCGACCACCGGGCGAGAGCTCCTTGGCCAGGTCGTCGTTGAGGAAGACCGGCGTCTGCTGCGCGTTGGAACCGGTCTCCGCCGACATGTGGACGGTGGAGACCAGCGGCCACAGCACCGTCGTCCTGGTCGGGGTGTCCGCCTCCTCGGGCTGCCACGGCAGGAAGGTCCGCTGGACGCCCAGCACCTGCTCCCACGGCCGCGCGGCCGTCTCGCCCGCGAGGGAGACACCGAGCGGGTAGACGCCGTCGTCGTCCAGGTCGAGCTTGTCGACCGGGACGGAGATGCTGAAGTGCTCGGACACGCCCGGTGTGAGCTTGGCGAACTCGGCTACGTACTTGCCGCCCACCTCGGAGCCCTCATTGCCGGAGAGGGCGTCCGCGCGCTTGGAGGCACTGTCGATCGCCGAGCGGGTGGTGAGAGCGGAACCCACTTGCAGACCCACGTGCGCGTCGGTGACCGCCTGCTTGCCGTTGTTGGTCACCGTGCCGGAGACCGTCAGGGTGTCCCCGTCGGTGGGAGCGGCGGGGCTGAGCGAGTCGACGGTGACGGCGACCGTGCCGGCGTCGGAGGCCTCCTTGGCGGAGGTCTGGCCGGCGGCCTGCGCGGGGGCGGCGGGCAGCTGGAGAAGACCGGCCAGCAGGGGCGCCCCGGCGAGCAGTGTGCCGGTGCGCCGCAGCCACCGGCGGGCAGGTGAGGGAGTCATCCCCGGAAAGTCTGCCGCCTCGGCCACGCGTTCGCCGTCCCTCGTCGTCGTCAGTGGTCGTCGGAATGTGCGTCCACGCATGGTAACGATGCGCGCTGAGGGGAAGTGCCGCGGACTGCTCCACAAGATCGTGAAAGCCTGTCGGATCGTCCGCTATCTATGCGTATGAGAGGGAGTGGACGTATAGGCATCAAGAAACCGGATTGACCGGCTATCGAGAGTGATGTCCGCTGACCCAAATCAGGGCGCCCCGGGTCGGCCGGGCCACGTACCCTCTTCTGTTGTGCCGAACGCCAACGAAGACAATCTCAGCGTCCTGAGCCAGGTGCAGCACCGCGCGGTCAGTGAACTGCTGCGGGTCGCCCCTGTCGCCGACGACCTCGCCCGCCGTTTCCAGGAGGCCGGGTTCTCTCTCGCCCTGGTCGGCGGCTCGGTCCGGGACGCGCTGCTCGGCCGGCTCGGCAATGACCTCGACTTCACGACGGACGCCCGCCCCGAGGACGTACTGAAGATCGTCCGGCCATGGGCGGACGCCGTGTGGGAGGTCGGGATCGCGTTCGGCACCGTCGGGGTCCAGAAGGACGCCCGCGTCGGTGACGTCGATCGATGCTTCGAGATCGAGGTCACCACCTACCGGTCGGAGGCCTACGACCGCACCTCGCGCAAGCCCGAGGTCTCGTACGGCGACTCCATCGAGCAGGACCTCGTCCGGCGTGACTTCACCGTGAACGCCATGGCCGTGGCGCTTCCCGAGAAGGAGTTCATCGACCCGCACGGTGGCCTCGAGGACCTTGAGGCGCGTGTGCTGCGCACCCCGGGTACGCCGGAGGAGTCCTTCTCGGACGACCCGCTGCGCATGATGCGCGCCGCCCGCTTCGCCGCCCAGCTCGACTTCGAGGTCGACCCCGAGGTCGTCACGGCGATGAAGGAGATGGCCGGCCGCATCGAGATCGTCTCCGCCGAGCGGGTACGGGACGAGCTGAACAAGCTGATCCTTTCCGCGAACCCGCGCAAGGGGCTGTCGCTGCTGGTCGACACCGGCATCGCCGACCACGTGCTGCCCGAGCTGCCCGCCCTGCGGCTGGAGAGCGACGAACACCACCGGCACAAGGACGTCTACGAACACACCTTGATCGTCCTCGAGCAGGCGATCGCCCTGGAGGAGAACGGCCCCGACCTGGTTCTGCGGCTGGCCGCGCTGCTGCACGACATCGGCAAGCCGCGCACCCGCCGCTTCGAGAACGACGGCCGCGTCTCGTTCCACCACCACGAGGTGGTCGGCATGAAGATGACGAAGAAGCGCATGACGGCTCTGAAGTACTCCAACGAGCTGGTGAAGGACGTCTCCCGACTGGTCGAACTCCACCTGCGCTTCCACGGGTACGGCACCGGTGAGTGGACGGACTCCGCCGTGCGTCGCTATGTGCGGGACGCGGGACCGCTCCTCGACCGCCTGCACAAGCTGACCCGCTCGGACTGCACGACGCGGAACAAGCGCAGGGCGGCCGCGCTCTCGCGGGCGTACGACGGGCTGGAGGAGCGCATCTCCCAGCTGAAGGAGCGGGAGGAGCTGGACGCGATCCGTCCCGACCTCGACGGCAACCAGATCATGGAGATCCTGGGCGTCGGCCCCGGGCCTGCCATCGGCAAGGCGTACAAGCACCTGTTGGAACTGCGCCTGGAGAACGGGCCGATGGAGCACGACGCAGCGGTAGCGGCGCTCAAGGAGTGGTGGTCCGAGCAGGACTGAGGCTGAGAGGGCGGCCGTGTTTCACGTGAAACACGGCCGCCCTCCTTGCTGCCGTGGCGGTTGGCGGTGAGCGTCTGCTTCTTGTCGAACTGGACGGTGCCACCCGAAACGACGGCGCTGACGTTCCACAGGATGGTGGCTATGGCGGTGTGGCCACCGACGCAGCTGCCGCCGCGCTCGCAGAGCTGCTGCGTGCCGTGCTGCGTGCCGAGGGAGACTTCTTCGCCCTCTCCTTGAGACGCTCCGAATACGCAAGAGCGCCGCATCGGATGAGTCCGATGCGGCGCTCTTGCGGTGCTCGCGGGGATGTTTCACGTGAAACACCGCCTTGGTGCAGCTGCCTTACTTCGTGTAGTCCTTCAGGCAGAGCAGGAAGTTACTGCCGTCACCGGTCTCGGTGTACGAGTACTGGAAGTCCTTGGCCTTCTCCTCGCACTTGCTGTCGGCCGTGAGCGCGGTGTACGTGCCCTTGACCTTCGCCAGCACGATGTACTGCGCCTGCGAGGAGTCGCACTTGACGACCTCGAGGTCGGGGTTGTCGTCGCTGCTGCTGCCTCGGTGCATGCAGTCGCCGACTGCCGCCGTGTTGGCGTCGTCCTGGCTGGATATGTAGGCGGCGATGCCCACGCCGATGACAGCGAGAACGATGACGACGTTCTTGATCAGCTTGAAGCTGACCTTGCGGCGGGGCTGCTCCGGCGGGACCGCACCGTAGGGAGCGGCGCCCGGCTGCGGGTAGCCGGGCTGCGGCGGGTACGGCGCCTGGCCCTGGGGCTGGCCGTAGGGCTGCTGGCCCTGCTGCGCGAACGGGTTCTGGCCCTGAGGAGGCGGAGTCGACACTTGGAGGTCCCCCTAGAAAACTTTAGACGTGTGGCGCGAAATCACTCGCGAAGTAAGACTCACGTAAGTTACCGGCCCCCACTGACAACCCTGTAGCCAGAGCCGGAGTCTGTGTCATTGATGTGACACTGTCCGACGTTCAAAGCGGGCCATAGCGGTAGCAATTGCGCCGTAGATAACGGCGATCGTGACCACCAATGCGGTGGAACGTCCGTCAGGGGGCAGCATCAGTGCGGCGACGGCCGCGGCGCCGACGAAAGCGACGTTGAACAGGACGTCGTAGAGAGAGAAGATCCGGCCGCGGAAGCCGTCCTGCACGGACGACTGGACGATGGTGTCGGTGGCGATCTTCGCGCCCTGGGTGACGAGCCCCAGCACGAAGGCCGCGACGAACGTGGTGACCTGGGTGAACGGCGGCATGAGGGCGAGTACCAGGACCGCGGCGGCCGCGGAGCAGACGACGATCCAGCGTGCCGGGCCCAGTCGTCCCGCAGCCGACGGGGTGACCACCGCGGCGACGAAGAAGCCCACGCCGGAGACTCCTACCGCCAGCCCCAACAGGGCCAGCCCGTCGTCCGGGTCGGACGACCAGGCGTACCGGCACAGCATCAGCACCATGACGGTCAGGGCGCCGTAGCAGAACCGCATCAGCGAGATCGAGCCGAGCGCCCAGGCGGCCTCCCGGCGCTGCGGCTCGGCCAGGTGACGCAGGCCCGCCGAAAGGCCGCGGGCGGTGCCTCTGAGCGCGCTCGTCAGCCGGGGCTGGACCAGATCACGGTCGGGCCCGAGCAGATCCGCGGCCATGGCCAGGGAAGCGAGCGCGGCGGACAGATACAGCGCGCAGCCCAGCAGCACCACGGCGGCGTCGGAGTCCGCCGCCACCAGCCGGACGACGAAGGCGAGACCGCCGCCCGCGACCGCCGCCAGCGTTCCGGCGGTCGGGGAAAGGGAGTTGGCCATCACCAGGCGCTCGCCGTCGACGACGCGCGGCAGGGCCGCCGAAAGGCCGGCGAGGACGAAGCGGTTGACCGCGGTGACGCACAGCGCGGAGACGTAGAAGAGCCAGTCGGGGACATGGCCGATCATCAGGGCGGCCGTCACGAAGGCCAGCAGAGCGCGCAGCAGGTTGCCGTAGAGGAAGACCTGTCGGCGGCGCCAGCGGTCCAGCAGGACGCCGGCGAAGGGGCCGACGAGGGAGTACGGCAGCAGCAGGACCGCCATGGCGGAGGCGATCGCGCCGGCGGAGGTCTGTTTCTCCGGGGAGAAGACGACATAGGTGGCGAGCGCGACCTGGTAGACGCCGTCCGCGCACTGGGAGAGCAGCCGCACCGCGAGCAGTCGCCGGAAGTTCCCGAAGCGCAGCAGGACGCGCAGATCACGGACGACGGCCATGGGGGACAGCCTCACATACGGGGAGGGTCCCCGGGTCAGGTGACCCGGGGACCCTTCTCAGCCCTGGCAGGAGCGAATTTTCCGGCGCGTCGAGTTAGCGCTCGACCTCGCCGCGGATGAACTTCTCGACGTTCGCGTAGGCCTCGTCGTCGAAGTACTGGACCGGCGGGGACTTCATGAAGTACGAGGACGCCGACAGGATCGGGCCGCCGATGCCGCGGTCCTTGGCGATCTTCGCGGCGCGCAGGGCGTCGATGATGACACCCGCGGAGTTCGGGGAGTCCCAGACCTCGAGCTTGTACTCCAGGTTCAGCGGGACGTCACCGAACGCGCGGCCCTCGAGGCGGACGTACGCCCACTTGCGGTCGTCCAGCCAGGCCACGTAGTCCGAGGGACCGATGTGGACGTTCTTCTCGCCCATGTCGCGGTCAGGGATCTGCGAGGTGACGGCCTGCGTCTTCGAGATCTTCTTGGACTCGAGGCGGTCGCGCTCCAGCATGTTCTTGAAGTCCATGTTGCCGCCGACGTTGAGCTGCATGGTGCGCTCGAGCCGGACACCGCGGTCCTCGAACAGCTTCGCCATCACACGGTGGGTGATGGTGGCGCCGACCTGGGACTTGATGTCGTCACCGACGATCGGGACGCCCGCCTCGGTGAACTTGTCCGCCCACTCCTTGGTGCCGGCGATGAAGACCGGAAGGGCGTTGACGAACGCGACCTTGGCGTCGATGGCGGCCTGGGCGTAGAACTTCGCCGCGGCCTCGGAACCGACGGGCAGGTAGCAGACGAGGACGTCGACCTGGCGGTCCTTGAGGATCTGGACGATGTCGACCGGGGCCTCGGCGGACTCTTCGATGGTCTCGCGGTAGTACTTACCGAGACCGTCCAGGGTGTGGCCGCGCTGGACCGTGACGCCCTTGTTCGGGACGTCGCAGATCTTGATGGTGTTGTTCTCGCTGGCACCGATGGCGTCCGAGAGGTCGAGGCCGACCTTCTTCGCGTCGACGTCGAAGGCGGCGACGAACTCGACGTCACCGACGTGGTAGTCGCCGAACTGCACGTGCATCAGACCCGGGACCTTGGACGCCGGGTCGGCGTCCTTGTAGTACTCGACGCCCTGCACCAGCGAGGCGGCGCAGTTGCCTACGCCGACGATGGCTACGCGAACCGAACCCATTCCGGTTGCTCCCTGTGTGTACGAGTGAGGCCCTGAATGGGCGCTCACGTGGCGGTTTCGTCGGGCAGATCCGCCCCGGGGGTGTCCCCGGGGCGGGGCAGGCCGCCCGTCGATCCAGATGTGGTGTTCTGTTGAGCGGGCCCCCCGGAGGCGGGACCTGTCAGGTCCCGTCCGGCCCGCTCGCTCTCGATGAGCTCATTCAGCCAGCGCACTTCGCGCTCCACGGACTCCATGCCGTGGCGCTGCAGCTCAAGCGTGTAGTCGTCGAGGCGCTCCCGGGTGCGCGCCAGGGAGGCGCGCATCTTCTCGAGGCGCTCCTCCAGCCGGCTGCGACGGCCCTCGAGTACGCGCATACGAACGTCGCGCGACGTCTGTCCGAAGAAGGCGAAACGAGCGGCGAAGTGTTCGTCCTCGTACGCGTCGGGACCCGTCTGCGAGAGCAGATCCTCGAAGTGCTCCTTACCCTCCGCCGTCAACCGGTAGACGATCTTGGCGCGACGCCCTGCGAGTGGAGCGGCGAGGGCGTCCTCGTGGGTGTTTCCCGGTTCCTCGATCAACCAGCCGTTGGTGACCAGCGTCTTGAGGCAGGGGTAGAGCGTGCCGTAGCTGAACGCACGGAACACGCCCAGTGACGTATTGAGCCGTTTGCGCAGCTCATAGCCGTGCATCGGAGACTCGCGGAGAAGGCCCAGGACGGCGAACTCGAGGATCCCGGCACGCCGGCTCATCGTCGCCTCCTCTCGGCCTTATGTCGTGCTGATGTATCGACTCGATACATCACGACGATAGAACGGCGTTCCGGATGCGACAAGAGGGGAGAAGGTGAACGGGATCACATCAGCGATTCATTGAGGGCAAGTTGCCTGGTTTGGGATGAACTTCGGGGCTAGGCGGGTTTTGACGGTGCGTAGTCTGTGCGCCATGCACACCACCGGGACCCATGAGACGCCGGGGGGCGTCGAGGTCCTCGGTGCAGTACGGGTGAATGCGCGACCGACCGCATCCGTACTTCGGGGGGACAGGAAACCAGCCGCCCTTTCCAGGCGCGCACGGATGCGCCTGCCCGAGGAGTAATCGTTCGATGAGCGAGCACCGTCGCAAACCGCCGCAGCCGCAGGGAGGCGGACGTGCCGCGGCCCGACGCGGCCAGTCCGGTCCGTCCTCCGGCCGCCGCGCGGCACCGCGAGGCGCCACCGGATCTCCTGCCGACTACGGGTTGGGCCACGGGGCCGGAGGCGAGGAGCAGTCGCACAGCAGCCGTGCCGACGCCCGGCGCGCGTCCCAGAGAGACTCGGGCGGCCGGCGCAGAGCGGCCGAGCCCACAGGGGGCCGCCGCGGAGGCCCGACCGGCCCCGGACGGGGCAGAGGGCGACCGGCGCCCGACAGCAAGCGTCTGATCGACTACCCGCGCGCCGGCAAGTACGGCTGGCAGCGCTGGATGCCGTCCTGGAAGCTCGTCGCGGGCCTGTTCGTCGGCTTCGTGGGCAGCCTGGTGGCCGTTGCGGGCATCGGGTACGCCATGGTGGGCATCCCGGACGTCGCCAAGACGGCGACTGCGCAGAACAACGTCTACTACTGGAAGGACGGCAGCCAGATGGTTGCCACCGGTGGTGAGACGAACCGGCAGAACATCGACCTCTCGCAGATCCCGGAGGAGATGCGCTGGGCGGTGATCTCGCAGGAGAACAAGACCTTCTACGACGACAGCGGCATCGACCCCAAGGGCATCGCCCGTGCCGTGTTCAACATGGCGAGGGGCGGCCAGACGCAGGGTGGATCGACGATCACCCAGCAGTACGTCAAGAACGCCATGCTGAACGACCAGTCGCAGACGATCTCCCGGAAGTTCAAGGAGATCTTCGTGTCCATCAAGGTGGGCGCCGAGGTCGACAAGGACCAGATCATGCAGGGCTACCTGAACTCCGCGTACTACGGGCGCAACGCCTACGGAATCCAGGCCGCCTCCCGCGCCTACTTCAACAAGGACGCGATCAAGCTCAACCCCGGCGAGTGCGCGTTCCTGGCCGCCATGCTGAAGGGCGCCACGTACTACGACCCTGCCGGCACGACCTCCGTCGACCCGGTCGGCGCCACGTCCGCGGCCAACAGCAAGCGGGCCCGGCTCCAGATGCAGGACACCCTCGACAAGATGGTCGAGTACGGCCATCTGGACGCCTCGGTGCGGGCCAAGTACACCGACCTCCCCAAGTGGCAGAACCCCCGCTCGAACACCGACCTGAAGGGCCAGATCGGCTACCTCGTCGACCTCGCCAACGGCTACCTGGTCACCAACAGCAAGACGACCGGGATCACCCAGGACCTGCTCCAGCAGGGCGGCTACTCGATCTACACGACCTTCGACAAGAAGAAGGTCAAGGAGCTCGAGGCATCGGTCACGAAGGTCCAGAAGGCCAACATCAAGCCGAAGGAACGACCGGACACGGACACGCACGTCCAGTTCGGCGGGGCGTCCGTGGAACCGGACACCGGTGCCATCCGGGCTATCTACGGCGGTGAGGACGCCACCAGGCACTTCACCGACAACGCCGACCAGACCGGTGCCCAGGTCGGTTCGACGTTCAAGCCGTTCGTGCTGGCCGCCGCGATGACGTGGGGCGTGCGGGATCCGGATCTGGGGTCGTCGCAGGCTCAGGACGAACGCACCATCGTGTCGCCCAAGAGCCTGTTCAGCGGCAAGAACAAGCTCAAGATCGAGAACTACGACGGTTCGGTCTGGAAGAACGAGAAGGGCGAGGAGTGGCTTCAGACCAATGACGGCAACGTCTCTCTGGGGACTCCGCCCAAATACAAGATCGACCTCCGGGAGGCAATGCGCGAGTCGGTGAACTCCGCCTTCGTGCAGCTCGGCATGGACGTCGGTCTGGACAAGGTGAAGGATTCCGCCGTCAGCGCGGGCCTGAAGGAGTCCAGCCTGACCAACAGCGGCTTCCCGTCGTTCTCGATCGGCATCTCCGACCCGAGCGCGATCCGGATGGCGGGTGCGTACGGCACCTTCGCCGCCAGTGGTAAGCAGCGTGATCCCTACTCCGTGGAGAAGGTCACGAGCGAGAAGGGTCAGATCTTCACGCACGAGACCAAGACGGAGCAGGCGTTCACCGCGAAGGTCGCCGACAACGTCACGGACGTCCTGAAGACGGTTGTCGAGAAGGGCACCGGTACCAACGCCCAGCTGCCCGGCCGCGAGGTGGCTGGCAAGACCGGAACCACCGACGGCAACAAGTCGGCCTGGTTCGTGGGCTACACCCCGCAGCTGTCGACCGCGGTCACCATGTTCCGCTACGACGACGACGAGTCGAACAAGAACCGCACGTTCCTGAAGATGTTCGGAACGGGTGGCCAGGAGAAGATCCACGGTGCCTCGTTCCCGGCGCAGATCTGGCACGACTACATGGCCGAGGCGCTGAAGGGCACGAAGGCGGAGGACTTCCCGGAGCCCCAGCCGATCGGCGAGGTCGTGAACGCGGAACCGTCCCCGACCCCGACGCCTTCGGTCACCGAGACCGAAGAGGAGTCGCCGTCGCCGTCCGCGTCTCCCAGCGAGACGGAGGTCGAGCCCTCGCCTTCGGCGTCCGAGACCTGCTCGAACTTCTTCGACTGCCAGGACGACAGTGCGGGGACGACCGACGGAAACGAGAACGGCGGAACAGGGGAGACCACTCCGACACCGACGGCCACGGAATCGGACGGCAACAGCAGAGGCAACGGAAACGGTGGCTTCTTCGGAGGCCCGGGCGGCTAGCCGCACCGTCGTCCAGCTTGGGCGTTTCACGTGAAACATGCGCATGTTTCACGTGAAACGAGGGCCGCTCCACCGAACGAGGTGGGGCGGTCCTCGGCGTTTTCCTAGGTCCGTACGGCAGGATGTCGCTCATGCCCAGTGCAGAATCGACGCCGACGCGCGCGCACGAGCCGGATCCGGTGAAGCCGACCAGCGATGACCCGGTGGCCACGGCCGGCAGTGAGCTGATCGGCGGTCCCCTGGGCCGCCGGGCCCTGCTCGGGACGTCCTGGTGGACTCCCGTGCGGATCATCGCGCTCGTGGCGATCGGGATGTTCGCCCTAGGACTGATCCAGAAGGCGCCTTGCTACAACGGCGGCTGGTTCTTCGGTGCCACCACCCAGTACACGCACGCCTGCTACTCGGACATCCCGCACCTTTACCAGGGACGCGGTTTCGCCGACGGACTCGTGCCGTACTTCGACAAGCTCCCCGGCGACATGGACTACCTCGAGTACCCGGTGCTGACCGGCGTGTTCATGGAGGTGGCCAACTGGCTGACGCCGGGCAGCGGCAGCATCCAGGACCAGGAACAGTGGTACTGGATGGTCAACGCCGGGATGCTGATGGCGTGCGCGGCCGTCATCGCCGTCTGTGTGGCCCGGACCCACGCCCGGCGCCCCTGGGACGGCCTGCTGGTCGCCCTGGCGCCCGCCTTCGCGTTGACCGCCACCATCAACTGGGACCTGCTGGCGGTCGCTCTGACGGCCGCGGCGATGCTCATGTGGTCGCGGGGCCGGTCCCTCGCCTTCGGCGTCCTCCTGGGGCTCGCCACGGCCGCCAAGCTCTATCCCGTCTTCCTGCTCGGTCCGCTGTTCGTGCTGTGCTGGCGGGCGGGGAAGTGGCGGGACTTCGGAAAGGCCCTGGGCGGTACGGCCGTTGCCTGGCTGGTGGTGAACCTGCCGGTCATGCTCTTCGCCTTCGAGGGATGGTCGAAGTTCTACCGGTTCAGCCAGGAACGGGGCGTCGACTTCGGCTCCTTCTGGCTGATCATGGCGCAGAACTCCAGCGATCCCCTCACCACCGACAGCGTCAACACCCTCGCCACGCTTCTCGTCGTGTTGTGCGCCGCGGGCATCGCCGTACTGGCGCTGACCGCGCCCCGCCGGCCCCGGTTCGCCCAGCTGGCCTTCCTGATCGTGGCCGCCTTCATCCTCACCAACAAGGTCTACTCGCCGCAGTACGTCCTGTGGCTGGTGCCGCTGGCGGTGCTGGCCCGGCCGAAGTGGCGGGACTTCCTGATCTGGCAGGCGTGCGAGGTCGCCTACTTCCTGGGCATCTGGATGTACCTGGCGTACACGATGAGCGGAGACGCCCACAAGGGTCTGCCGACCGACGGCTACCACTGGGCCATCGGCGTGCACCTGTTGGGAACGCTCTACCTGTGCGGCGTGATCGTGCGGGACATCCTGATGCCGGAACGGGACGTGGTGCGGCAGGCGGGCGACGACGACCCCTCGGGCGGCGTGCTCGACGGGGCGGAGGACGTCTTCGTGCTCGGCGCCGCGGCCCATCCGCCCCGGCATGCCTCCCACTTCGACGGGCCGCAGGTGGACTGGGGCAAGCAGGACACCACCGACAGTTCGCTCTGAGCGAACAGGGTGCCGTCCGAGGCATCAAGGCCAGGCAGCGGGCCGACGGGAAAGGCCGTACACGGAGTCTTCGTGTACGGCCTTCTTCGTTGCTGCGTTCTTCGGCGCTCGCGCCTCAGCGGTCCACGATCCGGTCGAACTGGGTGGTGGTGTGCCGCAGATGGGCCACGAGCTCATCGCCGACGTGCGGCTCCGGCGCGTCCGAGGGCACGAACAGGATGGAGACCTGCATGTGCGGCGGCTCGGCGAACCAGCGCTGCTTGCCGCCCCAGACGAACGGAGAGAGGTTCCGGTTCACCGTGGCCAGGCCAGCCCGGGCGACGCCCTTGGCGCGCGGCATGACGCCGTGCAGGGCCTTGGGGGCCTCCAGACCCACGCCGTGCGACGTACCGCCCGCCACGACCACCAGGAAGCCGTCGGAGGCCGCCTTCTGCTGCCGGTAGCCGAAGCGGTCGCCCTTGGCGACCCGCGTGACGTCGAGGACGGCACCGCGGTACTCGGTGGCCTCGTGGTCCCCCAGCCACAGCCGCGTGCCGATACGGGCGCGGAAGCGGGTCTGCGGGAACTGCTGCCGCAGCCGGGCGAGTTCGTCGGCCTTGAGGTGGCTGACGAACATCGTGTGCAACGGCAGCCGGGCAGCGCGCAGCCGGTCCATCCAGCCGATGACCTCCTCGACGGCGTCGGAGCCGTCGGTGCGGTCCAGCGGGAGGTGGATGGCGAAACCCTCGAGCCTGACGTTCTCGATGGCGGCGTGCAGCTGCGGCAGGTCCTGCTCGCTGATGCCGTGCCGCTTCATCGACGACATCACCTCGATGACCACCCGAGCGCCCACGAGGCCGTACACGCCGTCGATCGACGACACGGAGCGCACGACCCGGTCGGGCAGCGGGACGGGCTCCTCACCGCGCCGGTAGGGCGTCAGCACCAACAGGTCGCCGCCGAAGAAGTCCTTGATGCGCGCGGCCTCGTACGTCGTGCCGACGGCGAGGACGTCCGAGCCCAGCCGGGTGGCCTCCTCGGCCAGCCGGTCGTGCCCGAAGCCGTAGCCGTTGCCCTTGCAGACCGGGACGAGTCCCGGGAACTGCTCCTGCACGTGCTTGTGATGCGCCCGCCAGCGCGCGGTGTCGACGTAGAGGGTGAGCGCCATGGCCGGACCTGGGACCTTTCTCGTGGCTGCGGTGTGGGGAAACGCGTCAGAGGTGTCAGAGGTATGGAATCACTGAACGTGACGTCAGCGGCGCGACATGTAGATGTCGAGAGCCTTGTGGAGCAGCTTGTTCAGCGGGAAGTCCCACTCGCCGAGGTACTCCGCGGCCTGTCCGCCGGTGCCGACCTTGAACTGGATCAGGCCGAAGAGGTGGTCGGTCTCGTCCAGCGAGTCGGAGATGCCTCGCAGGTCGTAGACGGTGGCGCCGAGCGCGTAGGCGTCGCGCAGCATCCGCCACTGCATCGCGTTCGAGGGGCGGAACTCACGGCCGATGTTGTCGGACGCGCCGTAGGAATACCAGACGTGACCGCCGACGATCAGCATCGTCGCCGCCGACAGGTTCACGCCGTTGTGGCGGGCGAAGTACAGCCGCATGCGGTTGGGGTCCTCGGTGTTGAGGGCCGACCACATGCGCTGGAAGTAGGAGAGCGGACGCGGCCGGAAGTGGTCCCGCACGGCCGTGATCTCGTACAGCCGCTGCCACTCCTCGAGGTCGTGGTAACCGCCCTGGACGACCTCGACGCCGGCCTTCTCGGCCTTCTTGATGTTGCGGCGCCACAGCTGGTTGAAGTTCTTGTGGACCTCTTCAAGGGAACGGTTCGCCAGCGGCACCTGATAGACGTAGCGGGGCTGGACGTCGCCGAAGCCGGCGCCGCCGTCCTCGCCCTGCTGCCAGCCCATGCGGCGCAGCTTGTCGGCCACCTCGAAGGCGCGCGGCTCGATGAAGTCGGCCTCGATGTCACGCAGTCTCTTCACGTCCGGGCTCTGGATGCCGGCCTTGATGGAGGTGGCCTCCCAGCGGCGGATGATCACCGGCGGGCCCATCTTCACCGAGAACGCGCCCTGCTGCTTGAGGTGCGCCAGCATCGGTTCCAGCCAGTCGGTCAGATTCGGCGCGTACCAGTTGATGACCGGGCCTTCGGGAAGGTAGGCCAGGTAGCGCTTGATCTTGGGCAGCTGTCGGTAGAGGACGAGGCCCACGCCGACCAGTTCACCGGTGCGCTCGTCGAACCAGCCGAGGCTCTCCGAACGCCACTCGGCCTTGACATCGGCCCAGGCCGGAACCTGCATGTGGCTCGCCGACGGCAGGCTCTGGATGTATGCCAGATGCTGCTCGCGGCTGATCGTCCTCAGGGTCAGGCTCATTCGGGGCGCTCCTCGGGCTGGTGTGTCCCCATGGGTACAGGGGCTCCGGCTCTCGCGCCGAAGCCTACTGCGCCTTGCGAGCTGCCTGACTGGGCGTACGGCACCTGCGCCCCGGCCCGCGTGCGGCCGGGGCGTTCCGTCCGGATTCGTAGGTGTCCTACGCGTCTTCCGGCGCGGACGGTGCCCGTGGTGCGGGCACCGTCCGTACCGGTCGGGTCACCAGATTCCGCCGAAGAGGCCGCCGTGAGCCATTCCGATGAAGAAGCCGAAGCCCGCGGCACCGAGACCCAGGATCAGACCGAAGCGCTCACGGGTGGTCTCGGAGATCCACTGTCCGTACGCGCCGGTCAGGATTCCCACCAGGCCGGCCCAGGAGCTGAGCAGATGAAGACTGTGGAAGAACGACGTGATGAAGGCCGTCAGGCCGAGCACCAGCGTCACTGCCAGCAGGGTGTCCTGGATTGGATGGGCTTTGCCGTCGGTGGCGAAGAGAGAACCGGCGGTATTGGGTCGCAATGCCTGTGCCATGGGGCACCTCCTGCGAAAGGCGGCGCATCGTAGCGCCATACACACCCGACGTGTACAGACTGACGGTCATCCACGCCGGATTTCAACCGGAAGCGTGTGTGCAGGTAGTCTGTACCCTCTGCACCGGTGTCTGCCCAGGCTTGCCAGGGTGTCCGTCCAGCTGAGAGCGGGGAAGTCGCCAGCCGACCCCCGATTGTCAGTGGCGGCCGATACCGTTGCGTACGCATCACAACCCTCCTGCCACGGATCGACCGTGGCCGCTGAGTCCAAAGGAGGTGGGTTCCACATGCGTCACTACGAAGTGATGGTCATCCTCGACCCCGATCTCGAGGAGCGCGCTGTCTCCCCGCTGATCGAGAACTTCCTCTCCGTTGTCCGTGAGGGCAACGGAAAGGTGGAGAAGGTCGACACCTGGGGCCGTCGTCGTCTCTCGTACGAGATCAAGAAGAAGCCCGAGGGCATCTACTCGGTCATCGACCTGCAGGCCGAGCCTGCGGTCGTCAAGGAGCTCGACCGCCAGATGAACCTGAACGAGTCGGTCCTCCGGACCAAGGTCCTCCGTCCCGAGACCCACTGAGCTCTCCCGCTCAGCTGATCTCGGGATTCTGAGTAGCAGCACTAGCAGCCAGCAGCAAACCCGCCGAGAGGTTCCCCCATGGCAGGCGAGACCGTCATCACGGTCGTCGGCAATCTTGTCGACGACCCCGAGCTGCGCTTCACCCCCTCCGGTGCGGCGGTCGCGAAGTTCCGTGTCGCGTCCACTCCCCGCACCTTCGATCGCCAGACGAACGAGTGGAAGGACGGCGAGAGCCTGTTCCTGACCTGCTCGGTCTGGCGTCAGGCGGCGGAGAACGTCGCGGAGTCGCTCCAGCGAGGCATGCGCGTCATCGTGCAGGGCCGGCTGAAGCAGCGGTCCTACGAGGACCGTGAGGGCGTCAAGCGCACGGTCTACGAACTGGACGTCGAGGAAGTCGGCGCCAGCCTGCGCAGTGCCACGGCCAAGGTCACCAAGGCTTCCGGCCGCAGTGGCCAGGGCGGCCAGGGTGGTTACGGCGGTGGTGGCGGTGGCGGCCAGCAGGGCGGCGGCTGGGGTGGAAACTCCGGCGGCGGCCAGCAGGGCGGCGCCGCTCCCGCCGAAGACCCCTGGGCCACGGGCGCTCCCGCCGGTGGCAACCAGGGTGCCGGTGGCGGTGGCGGCGGCTGGGGTGGAAACTCCGGCGGCAGCAGCGGTGGTGCCGGTGGCGGCTACTCGGACGAACCCCCCTTCTAGGCCGTTCGGGCCCGGATCTCCGGGCGCGTCCGGGTCGAGGGTGGGTCGTATCCCAACTTCTTGATCACACAGGAGAAACACCATGGCGAAGCCGCCTGTGCGCAAGCCTAAGAAGAAGGTCTGCGCTTTCTGCAAGGACAAGGTCACGTACGTGGACTACAAGGACACGAACATGCTGCGGAAGTTCATTTCCGACCGCGGCAAGATCCGTGCCCGCCGCGTGACCGGCAACTGCACGCAGCACCAGCGTGACGTCGCCACGGCCGTCAAGAACAGCCGTGAGATGGCGCTGCTGCCGTACACCGCTCAGGCGCGATAAGGGAAGGGTGACCGACAAATGAAGATCATCCTCACCCACGAGGTCTCTGGCCTCGGTGCCGCCGGCGACGTCGTCGACGTCAAGGACGGTTACGCTCGCAACTACCTGATCCCGCGGAATTTCGCTATCCGCTGGACCAAGGGTGGCGAGAAGGACGTCGAGCAGATCCGTCGTGCTCGCAAGATCCACGAGATCCAGACCATCGAGCAGGCCAACTCTGTGAAGGCCCAGCTCGAGGGCGTGAAGGTCCGTCTGGCCGTCCGCTCCGGCGACGCCGGTCGTCTCTTCGGTTCCGTCACCCCGGCTGACATCGCTTCCGCGATCAAGGCTGCCGGTGGCCCCGAGGTCGACAAGCGCCGCATCGAGCTCGGCTCGGCGATCAAGACCCTGGGCGCCCACGAGACGTCCGTGCGTCTGCACCCCGAGGTTGCCGCCAAGGTCAACATCGAGGTCGTCGCGGCCTGATCGCTGCGTTTGGCTCGAAGAGCTGAGAAGGGGCCGCACCCTGTGGGGTGCGGCCCCTTCTGCTTGCTTGTTTCACGTGAAACGGTCGGTCTGTGCGCAACCGGCGGCCGTTTCACGCGGCCGCCGGTTTCACGTGAAACAGTCAGCGCGTGGCGCCGGTGATGATCCAGCGGCCGGAGCGGGCACGCAGCCAGAGAGTCAGCATGCGGACCGCCATCATCAGCGTCATCGCTCCCCACACCGCGGTGAGACCACCGCCGAGAACCGGCACCAACAGGGCCACGGGAGTGAAGACTGCCAGGGTGAGCACCATCGCCCAGGCGAGATAGGGACCGTCTCCGGCACCCATCAGCACACCGTCCAGTACGAAGACGATGCCGCAGATGGGCTGGGAGAGCGCCACCACGAGAAGAGCCGGCAACGCGGCCTCCTTTACCGCAGGGTCGCTGGTGAAGAGCGGCAGGAACACGGGGCGGGCGATCACGACCAGCAGACCGAGCAGCGCACCCACGGCGATGCCCCACTGGACCATGCGGCGGCAGACGTCACGGGCGCCCTGGGCGTCGTCGGCACCGAGATACCGACCGATGATGGCCTGTCCGGCTATGGCGATGGCGTCGAGGGCGAAGGCCAGCAGGCTCCACAGGCCCAGAGCGATCTGATGTGCCGCGATGTCGTCGTCCCCGAGGCGGGCGGCCACGGCGGTGGCGATCATCAGAATGGCCCGCAGCGAGAGCGTGCGGACCAGCAGGGGAACCCCGGCCTGGGCGGAGGCCCTGATGCCGGCGGCGTCGGGGCGCAGAGACGCGCCGTGGCGCCGGGCTCCACGGACCACCACGGCGAGGTAGGCCACGGCCATGCCCCACTGGGCGATCACGGTGCCCCAGGCAGAGCCGGCGATTCCAAGGCCCGCGCCGTAGACGAGGCCGACGTTCAGCGCGGCGTTGGCGACGAAGCCTGCGACGGCAACATAGAGCGGTGTCCTTGTGTCCTGAAGTCCACGCAGGACACCGGTCGCGGCCAGGACGACGAGCATGGCCGGGATACCGAGTGCCGAGATGCGCAGATAGGTGGTCGCATAGGGGGCGGCGGTGTCCGAGGCGCCGAAGAGTTCCACGAGTGCCGGGGCAGCGGGAAGGGTGGCCGCGATCACGGCGGCGCCGAGCAGCAGCGCCAGCCAGATGCCGTCCATGCCCTGGCGGATGGCTGCCGGCAGGTCACCGGCGCCCACGCGGCGCGCTACGGCGGCGGTGGTGGCGTAGGCGAGGAAGACGAAGACGCTGACGGCTGTCATGAGAAGCGCGGAGGCGATGCCGAGCCCGGCCAGTTGGGCGGTGCCGAGATGGCCGACGATCGCGCTGTCGGCCATGACGAAGAGAGGCTCGGCGACGAGCGCGCCGAAGGCCGGGACGGCCAGTGCGACGATCTCTCGATCGTGCCGCCGTCGGACGGTCTCGGGGGACGCGGGAGCCTGTGTCATGAGCACCAATCTAATCGTCCACAGGTAAGAGATCCAGTCACCTTATGACCCTTACCCACCCTCACGCCGTGTAGTGTCTTGCGCGCCGTTCGAAGAGATCTTGGTCCGACCGGGAAACTTTTTCTTCTGCACAGCCGGTGGATGGTGAAGGTGCAGGTCAGCGGCGCTCCGCAAGAAAAGACGAGGGCTTGTTCACAGGGCTGTCCACCGGGTCGTGCACAGGTTTTGCGGAGTTCTCCACAGCATCGGGGCCGTCGTCCACATGGCCTGTGGATAACCAGATTGGCTGACGGTGCCGACGGGCCTACCGTGGTCCGGCGCCCGCTCCGTTCGTCGGCCGAGGAAACCCTCATAAAACCGACGCGCCACAACCGGAGTTGGCGCTCTCGATTGTCAGTGCCGTGCCGTAGAAAGAAGGCATGGCGAGGTCCGCTCGGCGGACGGGAGGAGGTTGCTCGGTGAGCATTTCCGAGCCCTTGGACGACCCGTGGGCCGACAGCGGGCCCAGTGATCGTCTGCCTCCTGCCCGGCGGCGCGGCCAAGGAGGGCGCGGTCGTGACGAACAGCACGATCGCGGCCGGGAAAGCGGCGAGTGGGAAGGCGGTGGCACCGCCTTCGAGCGGGTACCGCCGCAGGACCTCGACGCCGAACAGTCCGTCCTCGGCGGCATGCTGCTGTCCAAGGACGCCATCGCCGACGTGGTCGAGGTCCTCAAGGGCCACGACTTCTACAAGCCCGCGCACGAGACGATCTACCAGGCGATCCTGGACATCTATGCCAAGGGCGAGCCGGCCGACCCCATCACGATCGCCGCCGAGCTCACCAAGCGCGGCGAGATCAACAAGGTCGGCGGCGCGTCCTATCTGCACACCCTCGTCCAGACGGTGCCGACCGCCGCCAACGCCGAGTACTACGCGGAGATCGTCCACGAACGTGCCGTGCTGCGCCGCCTGGTCGAGGCCGGCACCCGCATCACGCAGATGGGATACGCGGGCGACGACGACGTCGACGAGATCGTCAACCGGGCCCAGGCCGAGATCTACGCGGTCACCGAGCAGCGCACCAGCGAGGACTACCTCCCGCTCGGCGACATCATGGAGGGCGCCCTCGACGAGATCGAGGCGATCGGCTCGCGCAGCGGCGAGATGACGGGTGTGCCCACCGGCTTCACGGACCTCGACTCGCTCACCAACGGTCTGCACCCGGGCCAGATGATCGTCATCGCGGCCCGTCCCGCCATGGGTAAGTCGACGCTCGCGCTGGACTTCGCGCGCGCGGCGTCGATCAAGCACAACCTGCCCAGCGTCATCTTCTCGCTGGAAATGGGACGCAACGAGATCGCGATGCGTCTGCTGTCCGCCGAGGCCCGCGTCGCCCTGCACCACATGCGCTCCGGCACCATGACGGACGAGGACTGGACCCGTCTGGCACGCCGGATGCCCGAGGTCTCCTCCGCACCGCTGTACATCGACGACTCCCCGAACCTGTCGATGATGGAGATCCGGGCCAAGTGCCGCCGCCTGAAGCAGCGCAACGACATCAAGCTCGTGATCATCGACTATCTCCAGCTGATGCAGGCCGGTGGCTCAAAGCGCTCCGAAAGCCGTCAGCAGGAGGTCTCGGACATGTCCCGTAACCTCAAGCTGCTGGCCAAGGAGCTGGAGGTCCCCGTGATCGCGCTCTCGCAGCTCAACCGTGGTCCCGAACAGCGCACGGACAAGAAGCCGATGGTGTCCGACCTGCGTGAGTCCGGCTCCATCGAGCAGGACGCCGACATGGTGATCCTGCTGCACCGTGAGGACGCCTACGAGAAGGAGTCTCCGCGCGCGGGCGAGGCGGACATCATCGTGGGCAAGCACCGTAACGGTCCGACGGCCACGATCACCGTCGCCTTCCAGGGCCACTACTCCCGCTTCGTGGACATGGCGCAGACCTGATCCGGTGTCCCGGGCGGAATGAACTCGACGCCGGCCGCGCGGGCGGGGTGGACTGGGCCCATGACAACACCTCAGGAAGAGCTGCTTCCCGGAACCCGGCGGGCGCTGCTGCACCGGATCGCCGTGGCCCAGGCCGAGGGGCGTGCCCCGTCTCTGGTCGCCGCGGTGGTACGGGACGGACGGGCCGTGTGGCACGGGGCGCGGACCTCGGTCGACGGGCACGCGCCGGACGAGAACGTGCAGTACCGGATCGGCTCGATCACCAAGACCTTCACCGCCGTGCTCGTCCTGCGACTGCGGGACGAAGGCGTGCTCGACCTCGAGGACCCGCTGGAGAAGCACCTGCCCGGATCCGGCGCGGGGGAGGCCACGGTGGCCGAACTGCTCGCCCACACCGGCGGGTTGGCGGCGGAGTCGCCCGGCCCCTGGTGGGAGCGGACCCCGGGTTCGCTGCGGCCCGAGCTCGCCGATGTCCTCGGCGACCAGGCCGCCCCGTTTCCGGCCGGCCGACGTCACCACTACTCGAACCCCGGCTACGCGCTCCTCGGTGCTCTCGTGGAAGAACTCCGTGGGGCTCCCTGGGAAGAGGTACTGCGACGGGAAGTACTAGAACCCCTGGGCCTCGACCGTACGACCGTCCGGTCGCAACCCCCGGCTGCGGGAGGCTGGGCGGTCCATCCCTGGGCCGACGTCTTGCTGCCCGAGCCCGCCGAGGACTTCGGACGGATGGCCGCGGCCGGCCAGCTCTGGTCCACGGCCGGCGATCTCGCGCGATTCGCCGCTTTCCTGGCCCGGGGTGACGACCGCGTCCTGAGCGTGGAGACCCTGCGCGAGATGTGGACGCCGGCGGCACCGGCCGGGCTGCCGGATGTGGCGGACGGATCCGCCTATGGACTGGGGCTGCAGATCCAGCACCGGGACGGCCGGTTGCTCGTGGGCCACTCCGGCTCGGTGCCGGGCTTCCTGGCCACCCTCACCATCGGTGTGGCGGACGACGTGGCCGCGGTGGTGCTCGCCAACTGCACGTCCGGCGTTCTCACGTCCCAGGTGGCCGCCGATCTCGTACGGATCGTCGCCGAGGCTGAGCCGCGGATTCCCGAGCCGTGGCGTCCGCTGCGGGAGGTGGACCCCGCCGTCCTGGACTTGGCGGGCCAGTGGCACTGGGGGACCAGCCCCTTCGCCCTGCGGGTGACGGCCGACGGGCTGGTCTCCCTGGGGCCGTTGTCCGGCGCCGGCCGGCGCTCCCGGTTCAGGCCGAACGGGGACGGGACCTGGACCGGCCTGGAGGGCTACTACGCCGGAGAGCTCCTGCGGGCCGTACGGCGGCCGGACGGGAGCGTGGACCACCTGGACCTCGGGTCGTTCGTGTTCACGCGTCAGCCGTACGACGAGCGGGCTGCTGTGCCCGGTGGCACCGCCCCGGAGGGCTGGCGCGGCATCGGCTAGCCCCACACGGGGAGGAAGCGCCCTGTTTCACGTGAAACAAGGCGCTTCTGTTCGGGCCCGGAGTCCTCAGAGCTGGAGCTTGAAGCCCACATGCGAGGCGACGAAGCCCAGGCGCTCATAGAAGCGGTGGGCGTCGGTGCGCGTGCTGTCGGAGGTGAGCTGTACCAACTGGCAGTTCTCACGCCGGGATTCCTCGATCGCCCACTCGATGAACCGCGTGCCCAGGCCACTGCCGCGCTCGTCGGCGTGCACCCGCACGCCTTCGATGATCGACCTGGTCGACCCGCGCCGGGACAGGCCCGGGACGATCGTCAGCTGGAGCGTCCCGACGACCTGCCCCTCACGGACGGCGACGACCAGGCGCTGGTTCGGGTCGGCGGTGAGCCGTTCCAAAGCGGTCAGATAGGGGCTGAGATCGTCCGGCGACTCGCGCTGTGCGCCCAGGGGGTCGTCCGCGAGCATGCCGACGATCGCGGGGATGTCCTCGGCGACGCCGGCCCGTATTTCAAGATCTCCCATGCTCGCACCCTATGTGCCCAAGGCGGCGACGGGCGCGTTCAGTGACTCCACGACCCGTACCAGCGGGGCCAGTTCCGCGTTCCTGGCGGCTTCGTCGAGCGCCTCGCGCAGGGCGGCGTCGTTGGTCGGACGGGCTTCGGCCAGCAGCTTCAGACCGGCTTCGGTGACATTGGTGTAGATGCCACGGCGGTCGGTGGGGCACAGGTAACGCTCGAGCAGCCCGCGGTCCTCGAGCCGGGTCACCAGTCGGGTGGTCGCGCTCTGGCTGAGGACGACCGCGTCGGCCACCTGCTTCATCTGGAGATGTCCTCCGTCGCCGTCGTGCTGGCGGCTGAGCACGTCGAGCAGGGAGTACTCGCGCACGCTCAGGTCGTGCCCGCTCTGCAGCGCGCGCTCGATGTGGGCCTCGATCCTCCCGTGCAGCAGGGAGAGGGCGCACCAGCCCTGGGCGAGAGCGGTGAGCGCGGGGTCCGTCGCAGTCATGGGGGTTCTCCTCCGTCCCGGAGCGGCTGAGACCAGGATAGAGCAATCCCGCAATATACGGCGATTGCACCTAGCCCGCGTGTGCAACTATTGTGAGAGCACGTAAAGCGCATCTGCAATCATCTCGGAAGGTGTTACCTCCTATGCCTCTCGCGCTTCTGGCCCTCGCGATCGGGGCCTTCGGAATCGGGACGACCGAGTTCGTGATCATGGGGCTGCTGCCCGAGGTCGCGGGCGACTTCGGGGTCTCCATCCCCACGGCCGGCTTCCTCGTGACCGGCTACGCGCTCGGTGTCATGTTCGGTGCCCCGCTCATGACGGTCCTCGGCACCAAGGTCTCCCGCAAGCGGATGCTGATGCTGCTGATGGGCCTGTTCATCGTCGGAAACCTGCTGTCCGCCGTTGCCCCCTCGTTCGCCGTGATGCTGATCGGCCGCGTGGTCGCCTCACTCGCCCACGGCGCCTTCTTCGGCATCGGCTCGGTCGTCGCGGCCGACCTGGTCGCCCCGGACAAGAAGGCCGGGGCCATCGCGATGATGTTCACCGGCCTCACCGTCGCCAACGTCGTGGGCGTTCCGCTGGGCACTCTCATCGGGCAGAGCGTCGGCTGGCGCGTCACCTTCGCCGTCGTCGCCGTACTCGGCGTCGTGGGCCTGGTCGGCATCGCCAGGCTCGTGCCCGACATGCCGCGGGCCGAGGGAGTGCACCTGCGAGACGAACTGGCCGCCTTCAAGAACGCCCAGGTGCTGCTCGCCATGGCGATGACCGTCCTCGGCTTCGGCGGAGTCTTCGCGGCCATCACCTACATCGCGCCGATGATGACGCACGTGGCCGGCTTCGCCGACGGATCCGTCACCTGGCTGCTGGTCCTCTTCGGGCTCGGCATGGTCGGTGGCAACCTCGTCGGCGGCAGGTACGCCGACCGCGCGCTGATGCCGATGCTGTACGTCTCTCTGGGCGCCCTGGCGGTCGTCCTGGCGCTCTTCACGCTCACCGCCCACAACAAGCTCCTGGCGGCCGTCACGATCGTCCTGATCGGCGCCCTGGGCTTCGCCACCGTCCCGCCGCTCCAGAAGCGCGTCCTGGACCAGGCCCACGGCGCGCCGACGCTGGCGTCGGCGGTGAACATCGGTGCCTTCAACCTCGGCAACGCGCTGTCCGCCTGGCTCGGCGGCCTCGTCATCGCCGCGGGCCTGGGCTACACCGCCCCCAACTGGGTCGGCGCCGCCCTCGCTGCGGGTGCCCTGCTCCTCGCCGTCGTCTCGGCCGCACTGGAGCGCCGTGGCAACGCCCCTGGCGGTGCCGGCGCCGTCGTCGCCGGTGGAACGCCCGTCGAGCGGCGGACGGCCGTCCAGCGATGAAACCCGCCGGTCACCTCGCTGGGCCAGGGCCGTCCCGGCGACCGTCCCTGATCACCGCGGACCTCGACCGCGTTCGGCCTCGGCAGCACCGGGACCTCGGTCACGCCGCACCTCGAAGAACCTCGCCCCGCCCCGACAATCTCGCAAGGAGAAGTTCCCCTCATGAGCACCACCACCTTCGCGCCCCTGACCATTCACGACGCCGAAGCCCTCGTCACGGCCGCCCGTCGTGCCGCCGAGGAAGCCGGGGTCACGGCCAGCGTCACCGTCCTGGACGCTGGCGGCCATCTGCTGGCCTTCCGCCGCGATGACCGGGCCGTACTGATCTCCGGGGAGACGAGCACGCGCAAGGCGTACACGGCGCTTCAGCTCAACGCCCCCACCGCCGACCTCGTCGACGCCGTGCAGCCGGGCGGACCCTTCCACACCCTGCCCACCGCGCTCGACCGGCCGCTGCTGTTCATCGCGGGTGGGGTGCCGGTGCACCGCGACGGCCGGCTGATCGGCGCGATCGGGGTCGGGGGCGGCGCCCCGGAGCAGGACCACGGCTTTGCCACCGCCGCTGTGGAGACGCTCGTCTGACCTGTCACGTCCACGAAGAACGCCGGTTTCCGACCATCACGGGAACCGGCGTTCCGTCGTGTCTCCCGGCTCAGCCGGCCGCCACCGTCAGCGGAGCGAACCGGCGGCGCCAGTCGCCGGGCACCTCCGTGATCCCGTGGGTCATCACCGCGTTGAAGGCAACGGACTCCAGGCCCCGTGCTTTCACCCACTCCAGCAGTTCCTCGTGCCGGACGTCGATGTCGGTGCGCAACGGCCGGTCCGTGCGGGCGGCGAGGGAGGCCAGCAGGGTCTTCGCGGTCCTCGTGTCCCTGGCGATCAGCGGGCCCACGACCTGGGTGTCCATGTTGGGCCATGCGGCCGCGTAACCGATGATCCGGCCGTCGTCCTCGGCGACCCGCAACTGGTCGGCGAAGGCGGGCAGACGGGTGATCACATGCGTCCGATCGGTGCCGAAGACCTCCTCGTCGAGCCGGAGGATCGCGGTGAGGTCCTCGGCCGTGGCCGCACGGGTGACGACGTCCGATGCCGTGTCGTCCGGTGTGAGACGCCCGCGCACCATTTCCGCCCGGCCCGTGGTCTTGAAGCCCAGCTCCTCGTAGAGCGGACGGCCGTTCGGCGTGGCGTGCAGGGTGAGCGGGGTGGTGCCCAGCAGGGAGACGACGTGCCGCATCAGCCGCCGACCGATGCCCTGCCGGGCGTACCGCTCGGCGACCAGCACCATGCCGATGGCGCCGAGGGTGGGGTGGCCGGGCGGGCCGTACTCGGTGACGACGCAGGCGGTGACGAGGCCGCCGTCGGGGTCGTCGATGCCATAGCCGCTTCCGGCCGAGAGAAGCAGGCCCCACTTGTGCTCCTCGCGCGGCCACCCCCGGTCCTCGGACAAGTCGGCACAGGCGGTGAGGTCGCGGTGCGTCAGACGACGGATGGGCAGAGCGGTGTGGGAAGGAGTCGGCACGCAGGTCAGGCTGTCCGACCCGCACCGTCGGCGTCCACCTGTTTCCCCGGGGACATACGTGCTTTTGGCCATGTCACGGCCCGCCATCCGACTCCACGGCCCATCGTCCGGCGCGACGGCAGTGCGGGAGTGCGGCAGTGCGGGAGTGTTTCACGTGAAACAGGGGCGAACGGCAGCTCGGGAGAGGCACTGTCAGGGAAGTATCTGGCCTGCCCGTTAGCCTCGGGCCATGGCGAGACTTCACCTCTTCGACCTTGACGGCACGCTGCTGCACGGGACGTCCGCTCCCTTGGAGATCTCGCGTCAACTCGGCCTGGAGGCCGAGACAGCGGTGCTGGAACAGTCGATCTCGGCGGGGTTGATCGGCCCGCCGGAGTACGCGGCGCAGGTGTACGAACTCTGGACGCAGCTCACCGAGGAGCATGTGACGGCGGCGTTCGAAGGAGCGCCGTGGCTGGCACGCATCCGTGATGTCTGGGCCGAGATAGGGCGCAGAGGGGAGTACTGCGCGGTCGTGTCGCTCTCGCCTTCCTTCTTCGTGGAAAGACTCACCGGGTGGGGCGCCCACGCGACGTATGGGTCGCGATTCCCGGCGGTCCCTTTCACCGAGCCCATGGACCCGGCGGGAGTGCTGAGCGCTGCGGCGAAGGTGCTGATCGCCGACCGACTCTGTGCGGAGTTCGGAGTGGCGCGGAACGACTGTGTCGCTTACGGCGATTCGCTCTCCGACAAGGATCTGTTCGGGGCCGTGCCGGTCTCTGTCGCGGTCAACTCGGACCGCCATCTGGCGGGCCTCGCGACCCACTCCTACGTAGGGAAGGACCTGTGGGATGCCTATGAATTGGTGGGCCACGATGGCTGATTGACCCCTCATTGACCCCGGATTGAAGAGAACCCGCGGTTCGCGTACCGAGCAGGTTCCGGGGACGGAAGGGGGGAACTTGTGTGGCGGACGGCGGCCGGTATGGTCGACTTCGGTTCGCTTCCGGGACGAAGTGCGCGCGACGCGGTGCAGACATTCCGCGCGAGCCGAGAACAGGGCAATGCAGCCTAACGGGACGGAGAGATCGAAGACCCGCATTTCCGGTGATGTGACCGAGGCGCCCGGACAGGATGGGATGCTGCGGTGAGAGTGCCGCCCCAACCTCGCACACCCGCCCCACGTGTGCATACGGACGGGAAATTCGGGTGGACCGTGGCGGTCCTCGCCGTGGAACCGAACGGAAAGGCAAGCCGTCTGCGGGGGAAGCAGGCACCTTCCGATCCAGGAAGTGCGCAGACCGACCGAAAGATGTTCGAGGCGAGGCACACCATGGACGCTCCGACCAGCAGGTCGGCCGACAACGGCATGTCCGACGGCGGGGACGGATGGTTCGCACCGCGCAAGCAGCCGGAGCCGGCTCCGCGGGGTGAGCAAGGGGCTTCCGAGGGCAGTCGTCTGGCCGCACTGCGCCCCGTGGGCAGGAACGCGGTCGACTCCCACGGCGAGGCGCCCCAGGGCGGCACCACGGACGTCGAGCACCGAATACACCCGGACCCGCCTGCCCCTGACGACGCGACGACCGCCCCCGCGAGCGCACCGCCCCCGTCGCCGCCCTGGCAGGAATCCCCCGTCGAGGGCCACCACCCCGCCGAGACACCACCCTTCGTGCCGTCTCGGCCACCGGCCCCGCCCGAGGCGCAGGCCCCGTGCGCGACAACCGACGCCTCTCGAGGCCGCGCAGAACCTGGGGCACCCGTCCAGCAGCGGGCGGCCCTACCGTCGCCGTCGTCGCTGCCGCTGACACAGCAGTCGCAGCCGCAGCCGCCGGTGTCCGCGGAAGTGGCAGGGACCCCCCAGCGGGCCGTGCTCACCGAGTCCCGTTCGGCCGAACGACAGGTCACCGCCTCGTCCGTCGATTCCCTGGTGTCCGCCCAAGGGCCGTCGCCTGTCGGCAACGCGTCTCCGGACGCCGTCCTCATCCGGCGCACGATGGCCGAGGTGGCCCCGGTGGCCGACAAGGTCACGTCGTACTTCTACGCGCTGCTGTTCGTCCGCCACCCCGACCTGCGCTCGCTGTTCCCGCCCGCGATGGACGCCCAACGGGACCGGCTGCTCAAGGCACTGCTCACCGCCGCCGAGCACGTGGACAACAGAGCGGTCCTCGTCGAATACCTCCAGAACCTGGGCCGTGGTCACCGTAAGTACGGCACCAGGGCCGAGCACTATCCCGCCGTCGGCGAGTGCCTCATCGGCGCGCTGAGCAAGTACGCGGGCGCCGTGTGGAACGCCGAGACGGAGGCGGCCTGGGTCCGGACCTACACCACGATCTCCCAGGTCATGATCGACGCGGCGGCCGTGGACGAACTGCGCGCCCCGCCCTGGTGGTACGCGGAGGTCGTCACGCACGACCTCAGAACGCCGGACGTGGCGGTCCTCACCGTCCGTCCCCACCAGCCCTACCCCTTCCTCGCCGGGCAGTACGCGAGCCTGGAGACGCCGTGGTGGCCGCGGATCTGGCGGCACTATTCCTTCGCCTCGGCACCGCGCTCAGACGGCCTGCTGGCGTTCCATGTGAAGGCCGTCCCCGCGGGCTGGGTCTCCAGTGCCCTGGTGCACCGCGCCCGGCCCGGCGACGTCGTCCGGCTCGGTCCCCCGGCCGGTTCGATGACCGTCGACCACACCAGGAACAGCGGGCTGCTCTGCCTGGGCGGTGGCACCGGCATAGCCCCCATCAAGGCGCTGGTCGAGGATGTCGCCGAGCACGGCACGCGGCGCCCCGTCGAGGTGCTCTACGGCGCGCGCAGCGACCACGACCTGTACGACATCGACACGATGCTCCGGCTCCAGCAGTCCCACCCCTGGCTGGAGGTCCGCCCGGTGGTCGACCGGCACGGTCTGCTCCAGTTGCCCGACGCGATACGCACCTTCGGACCCTGGGCCGAGTACGACGCCTATGTCGCCGGTCCGCCCGGCATGATCCGTAGCGGGGTGGACGCGCTGCGGGGCGTCGGCATCCCCTCGGAGCGCATACGGCACGACTCGGTCGAGGAACTCGTCGCAGCGGGGAGCTGACCCGGCGCCCCGGGGGCAGCCCCCGGCCGGGCTCAGCCCCTCAGCCGAGGTCGGGCGCGTGCATGGCGCGGACGCCCTCGATGTTGCCGTCGAGGTAGTGCCGCAGCGACAGCGGTACGAGGTGGACGGAGGCGATCCCGACCCGGGTGAACGGCACCCGGACGATCTCGTACTCGCCGGCGGGTTCCTCGATCTCCGGGCCGTGCCGCAGGGCCGGGTCCATGGACTCCAGACGGCAGACGAAGAAGTGCTGCACCTTCACGCCGGTCGCGCCCCCGTCGTCACCGATGTGCTCGACGGTGTCGACGAAGCAGGGCACCACGTCGGTGATCTTGGCGCCGAGTTCCTCGTGCACCTCGCGGTGCAAGGCGTCCACCACGGTCGCGTCATCAGGTTCGACCCCGCCACCGGGCGTGACCCAGTAGGGATCCACACCGGGCTTGGTGCGCTTGATCAGGATCAGATTGTCGCCGTCCAGCAGAACGGCTCGTGCGGTGCGCTTGACCACGGGTCGGACGGTCATGGGAGAAATGTGGCCCGGCTGGTTCCACGTGAAACATCGTGAGAGGACACCGGAGGAGATCATTCCCTGCCACCAGGTGGAAACCGGGTCAGTACCACGCGGTGGCCGCGCCCAGCAGCCATTCGTGAGCCCGGGCGATATGCGGCGTCGCCAGCGTTCCTGTGCGCGCCACGAGAACGTACGTCCGTAGCGGCGGCACCGCCGGCTCGTGCAGCGCGACGATGTCACCGCGTTCCAGAGCGGCCGCACACAGATAGCGGGGCAGGACCGCCAGACCGGCACCCGCGAGAGCACACGCGAGGACCGCGCGCAGATCGGGCACGATGACGGTGCCCGAGGCGGCGGGGCGCGAGTCGAAGACGGAGGCCCAGTAGCGGGAGACGAGGGGCAGGGACTCGTGGACCTCGACGACCGGGAGGTTCTCCAGCGCGGTCGCGCCCTCGCGGCACAGCTTCCCGGCATCGATCCGCTCGTCCCACTGCGGAGCGGCGACCAGGACGTGCTCCTCGTCGCACAGCGGAGTAGCCGTGAGCAGCGCCCCGCGCGGTCGCGCCGTGCTGATGGCCAGGTCGTGGTGGCCGGCGGCCAGGCCGTCCAGGACCTCCTCGGCGTTGCCGAAGGAGGCGCGCAGGGCGAACCCCTGACCGTCGTCGCCGGACAGCTCGGTGAGCGCGGGAAGGGCCCGCTCGGCGGTGAATTCGGGAGGCCCTGCGAGATGCAGCGTCCGCCCGGCGGACTCGTCGTCGGGGCCGGTTCCGGCGATCTCCACCAGGGCGTCGAGATGGGGAGCGGCCTTGTGGGCGAGTTCGTCGCCGATGCTCGTCGGCGTCACGCCGCGGGCCTGCCGCAGGAACAGGGGGCGGCCGAGCTGCCGCTCCAGCGTGCGGATCTGTGAGGTGACGGCCGGCTGGGACAGTCCCAGCAGCGCGGCGGCGCGAGTGAATGAGCCGGCCCGGTGCACGGTCACGAAGGTGCGCAGCAAGGCCAGATCCACGGAGCGTCCTCCCTTTCCCCGCCTTTCTCCAGCTCTGCGGCAGGGCCCAACTATAAATAAGTCGATAGGTCTCTGTCGCTACTGTGATTGGACACTGACACAGAGTCAACTAGCCTTGTGCGCGCGGTTCTTCGCGCGCAGAACCGAGGACGGTCCGAGCCACGAGGGGGGAGGTTCGGACCGTCCGTTGTGCGTAGCGGGGTCCCGACGGGGGGTCCGTAAGGCGGTCACCGCGCCGACTCCTCCAGCGCGCGCAGCACATCCGCCACCAGGTCCTCGGGGTCCTCGGCGCCGACGGACAGCCGGATGAAGCCCTCCGGCACCGCGTCCCCACCCCAGCGCCCGCGCCGCTCCGCGGTCGACCGCACCCCGCCGAAGCTCGTCGCGTCGTCCACGAGCCGCAGGGCATCGAGAAAACGCTCGGCGTGCGCGCGCGTGGACAGCGTGAAGGAGATCACGCACCCGTAGCGACGCATCTGCTGCGAGGCGACCTTGTGGGACGGGTCGTCCGGCAGCCCCGGGTACCGCAGCCCGCTCACCTCGGGCCTCCCCCGCAGTGCCCCGGCCACGGCCATGGCGGTGGTGTTCTGCCGCTCCACGCGCAACTGAAGGGTGGCGATCGACCGGTGCGCGAGCCAGGCCTCCATGGGCCCGGGGACCGCCCCGACGATCTTGCGCCAGCGCCGTACGGCTGTCATCGGCGTACCGGCCCGCCCGGTGACATAGCCGAGGAGGACGTCGCCGTGACCCGTGAGCTGCTTGGTGCCACTGGCCACCGAGAAGTCGGCGCCGAGTTCCAGCGGGCGCTGCCCGAGCGGGGTGGCGAGCGTGTTGTCCACAGCCACCAGAGCGCCACGCGCGTGTGCCGCCTCGACGAGCCGCCGGATGTCGCACACGTCGAGCCCGGGGTTCGAGGGGGACTCGATCCACAGCAGCTTCGCGCCGTCCAGGACGTTCAGCTGGGCGTCGCCGCCGGTCGGCGCGGTGCGTACCTCGATGCCGTACGCCTCCAACTGCGCGCGCACCAGGGGCAGCGCCTGGTAGCCGTCGTCGGGCAGCACGACGGTGTCCCCGGCCTTCAGCTGGGAGAACAGCACCGACGAGATCGCGGCCATGCCGGAGGCGAAGGCGAGCGTCTCGACGTCGTCCTGGCCCGGCGCCTCGAGCTCGCCGATGGCGTGCTCCAGGTGGGTCCAGGTCGGGTTCTCGTCACGACCGTAGGTGTACGGGCCCGTGGGCTCGCCCGGCAGGTGGAAGTGCGCTGCGAACACCGGCCCGGGAAGGGTCGGCTCGTACTTCACCGGCTCGGGCAGCCCCGCCCGCACCGCGCGCGTGCCCTCGCCGGGACCTCTGGAAAGCTCTCCGTCGGTGGCGGATCCGCTCATGACACTTGCCCTTCCACGTCGTCTCGTACGGCGGCGAGCAGACCGGCGCTCGCCTCCTCCACCATCTCAAGGCACTCCTCGAAGCCGCTCAGACCCCCGTAGTACGGGTCGGGGACGTCGAGGTCGTCGGCTGCCGCGGGAGCGTAGGACCGAAGCAGCCGTATCTTCGCCGCGTCCTCCTCGGCGGGTGCGAGGAGGCGCAGGGCCTCGAGATGGCCGGCGTCGAGGGCTATGACGAGGTCGAGGCGGGCGAACCACGACGGCTCGAAACGCCGGGCCGTGTGGTCGAGGGTGTACCCGTGCTCCTCCAGGACGGAGCGGGCACGAGGATCGGCGTCCTCGCCCTCGTGCCAGTCACCCGTGCCGGCGCTCTCGATCTCGACCAGTCCCTCGAGACCGGCGTCGTCCACGCGCGCGCGGAAGACCGACTCGGCCATCGGCGAGCGGCAGATGTTGCCGGTGCAGACGAAACAGACGCGGTAGGTCATCGCGGCCTCAGTCGCCGTCCGGCATGACGACGTTGAGGGCCCAGGAGACGACGGAAATGATCAGGCCGCCCAGGACCGCGGTCCAGAAGCCCTCCACGTGGAAGCTCAGGTCGACCTTGTCGGCCAGCCACGAGGTCAACAGCAGCATCAGGGCGTTGACCACCAGGGTGATCAGGCCGAGGGTGAGGATGAACAAGGGGAAGGTCAGTACCTTCACGATCGGCTTGACCAGGACGTTCACCAGGCCGAAAAGCAGTGCGACGACTATGAGGGTGCCGATCTTCTTGCCCGTGCTGTCACCGGTCAGGGTGATCTTGTCGAGCAGCCAGACGGCGACCGCCAGGGCGCCCGCGTTGGCGATCGTCTTGACTACGAAATTCTTCATGTGTCTGATCGTGGCAGAGAGATCGAGAACGAGCACCGGACGAGGGCGGACTAGGTCGATGAAGGCATTCCGGTTGGATGAACTGGAGGCGGAGCGAGCCGCCAACGACGGTGCCTACCTGCAGTTTCTGCGTGAACGGAACATGTCGGTCGGGCTGTACGCGCTCGACGCCGGCGCGCATGATCCACAGAATCCGCACAACCAGGACGAGGTGTACTTCGTCGTGAGCGGGCGCGCCTCGATCACTGTCGGTCTGGAGACGACTCAGGTGGCGCGGGGCAGTGTGGTGTACGTCCCGGCCGGGGTCGCCCACAAGTTCCATCACATCAGCGAGGACCTTCGGGTCCTGGTCGTCTTCTCGCCGGCCGAGGGCTGAACTCCTCCGTCCGGAGACCGTCCGTCATGAGGCCACCCGGAGTCCACCCGGAGTCCACCCGGAGTCCACCCGGAGTCCGTCCTGAGCAGGTCCGTACGGTGCCTGTGCGGCGTCTGACCGGGGCGTGTCCGACCGCTGATTGACCAGCGGTCTCGGGGTTCCCTAGGGGTTCGGTCAGGGGAGGACAAGGGGTGCGAGACCCCCGTCGGCACCCTCTTCGGACCTAGCATCGGCGGCAGGACATCGAATCGCTCCGGCCCGACAGGGGTGCCGGAGATCGAACGAAGAGGATGAGGACAAGGGCCATGCGAGAGATCTTCGCGGGAATGCCGTGGTGGGTGAAGTGGGTCGCGGTGCCGGTCATCGCCCTGGTCGTGTTCGGTGGCCTCATAGCCAGCGTCGTCGGATTCGTGATCGGTCTGCTCTTCAAGCTGCTGGTCTTCGTGGCGCTGGTCGGCGGACTGATCTACGTCGTAAGGAAGTTCACTTCGAGTTCCTCCTCGCGCAGCGACTGGTGAGCGGTGCGGGAGGCCGGTGAGCGGTAACAGGAATCGCCTGTTCCCTCGGCCGGGGGAAGTTTCCCTGACAGCCCGTCTGTACGCGGTGGCAGACGGTTAAAGTCCGGAACTCGTCGCGGGGACGGACCCCCGCGAGTGGCGCACACCCCCTCCCGTGTCCCCGCACGGACCTCCCCCTCGCGCTTCGGAAGTGACCCATGGTCATGGTTGACACCGCATCGGCAGAACCGTTCGCACCCCCCGCCCGGCCGCGGTCCGCCGCACCCCCGCTGCAACGCCCACCGAACACGACCACCCCCGAGCATCCACACCCCGCGGCCACCCTGATCGGCTCCGTCCAGCGCGCCATGCGGCTGCTGGAATCCGTCGCGGAGCACGAGTACGGGGCTCCGGCCAAACAGCTCGCCCGCGAGACCGGACTCGCGCTGCCCACGGCCTACCACCTGCTGCGCACCCTCGTGCACGAGGGCTATCTGCGACGCGACAGAGGGCTGTTCTTCCTCGGCGAGGCGGCTGAGCGGCTCGGCAGGAGCGGAGCCGCGCAGAAACGTCGCAGCACGGTCGCCGACACCCTCGCCCAGTGGCGCGATTCGATCGGTGTTCCGGTGTATTACGCCAGATACCGCGACGGCGAGATCGAGATCATGTGCGTCTCGGACACCCCGGGCAATCCGGCGGTCGAGGAGTGGGCCGACTTCGGCGAGACCGGACACGCGCACGCCATCGGCCAGTGTCTGCTGTCCCAGTTGGACGAGGACGCCCGCCGCGACCACCTGGCCCGCTACCCCGCGGAGTCGATCACCCCGTACACCGTGCGCGACAACCACACCCTGCTGCGGCGCCTGGAGCGCATGCGGCGTATGGAACCGGTCGTCGAACGGCAGGAGTACGCGTTGGGCACGGTGTGCGCCGCCGTCCCGATCACTGTGGGCACCACGGCGTCCACGATGGCGATCTCTCTGCCCGCCCACCACGCCGACCGGTTGCTGCCGGCCGCCCGGCAACTTCAGAGCGAGATCGGACGGCTGCTGGGGTCGCTGGCGATCTCTATCAGTATCTGAAAACTCACTCCTTGTGATCTGTTGTGTACTTTCAGCAAGATGCGTGCAGTGTCAGAAGGTCCATTCCCGGCCAGTCGGCGGCAAATGACGAGGTAAGGCGATGCGCGAGTCCGTACAGGCAGTACAGGCAGAGGTCATGATGAGCTTCCTCGTCTCCGAGGAGCTCTCGTTCCGCATTCCGGTGGAGCTGGGTTACGAGTCGTGCGATCCCTATGCCGTGCGACTCACCTTCCATCTGCCCGGTGATGCCCCGGTGACCTGGGCTTTCGGGCGGGAGTTGCTCATCGACGGTGTGGGCAGGCCGTGCGGCGAAGGGGACGTTCGTGTCTCGCCGGTGGATCCCGATGTGCTGGGGGAGGTCCTGATCCGGCTTCAGGTCGGTGGTGACCAGGCCCTGTTCCGCTCCTCGGCCGCCCCGCTCGTGGCCTTCCTCGACCGCACCGACAAGCTGGTCCCGCTGGGCCAGGAGGGTGCTCTCGCCGATTTCGATGCGCATCTGGACGAGGCGTTGGACCGGATCCTGGCGGAGGAGCAGAGCGCCGGCTGACGTGAGGGCGATGCGAGTGGTGGCGAAGCGGGTGTGGCGAAGGCTTCGCTGCGGTCGGTGTTGTGCAGGAACGCTTCTTCAGGGGGTGGCGCAGGCGCCGAACGGCCCTGTCGAGCGGAGTGAGGCGTGCGCCCGAGTCGGCCGGTGTGGTCAGCACTCGGGCGCCCTCCCGCCTCAGCGCTTGCGCCGCCTGCCCCGGCCGCCCCGGGTCTGGGCGCTGCCCGCGGCCGCCGCAGCCGGAGCCGCAGGAGTCGCTTCCGGAGCCGTCACGGGTGCCTTTCCAGGGCCTGTCCGGTCGGCGGAGACCACCAGGGCCGCCAGGACCGTGGTGACGGGCACGGAGGCGACCAGGCCGATCGAGCCCACCAGGGTGCGCACGATCTCCTCGGCCACCAGTTCGCTGTTGGCGACGCTGCCCACGCTGCTCTGCGCGATCGAGAAGAGCAGCAACAGCGGCAGCGCGGCACCGGCGTAGGCGAGGACGAGCGTGTTGACCACGGACGCGATGTGGTCGCGGCCGATGCGGATGCCGGCCCGGTACAGGCCGCGCCAGCCCATGGCGGGGTTGGCCTCGTGCAGTTCCCAGACCGCCGAGGTCTGAGTGACCGTCACGTCGTCGAGGACGCCGAGCGAGCCGATGATGATGCCGGCCAGCAGCAGACCGCTCATGTCGATCGACGGGTACAGGCCGTGGATCAGGCCGGTGTTGTCGTCCGTGTTGCCGGTCAGCGCGGCCCAGTCGATGAACAGCGAGCCGAGGACGCCGATCAGCAGGAGCGAGATCAGCGTGCCGAGCACCGCGACGGAGGTGCGGGCCGAGAGCCCGTGGCAGAGATACAGCGCGATCAGCATGATGGCGCTCGACCCCACCACCGCCACGACCAGCGGGTTCGACCCCTGGAGGATCGCGGGCAGCACGAAGAAGTTCAGCACCATGAAGCTGATGGCCAGCGCGACCAGCGCCATGACGCCCCGCAGCCGCCCGACGACCACGACGGCGACCGCGAAGATGATCGCCAGGACCGCCATGGGGATGCGGCGGTTCACGTCGGTCACCGAGTACTGGAGATCCTTCGGCGCGGAGGGCTCGTAGGCGACCACGACCTTCTCGCCCTGCTCCAACTGCCGTGACTGGTCGGGCTGGACGATCTCCGTGAACGTACGGCCCTTGTCGTCGCCGGTGTCCACCCGGATCGTGGCCCTCTTGCAGGTGCCGCCCGCCTGCTGCTGCGCGGAGGAGCCCTCGGCCGTGGAGGTGTGGCCGGTAGGGGTGTCACCCGAGGCGTTCACCGACGCGCAGCTCAAGCTCACGACCTTGGTGACCGTGGCCTGCTGGGTCTGCCGGTCGAAGCCGACTCCGGTGCGCTCGTGCGCAGGGGCTCCGCCGGGCCACAGCACCACGAGCCCCACCAGTACCGCGGCACCGAACGGGATGAGGATGGCCGCGATGACCTTGCGCAGGTGCTGGGAGACAGGGGCGGCCGGGCCGTGACTGTGGCTGTGCGAATGCCCGTGCCCGCCGTCGGAACCGGATCCGGAACCGTGCCCGTCGCCCGGGCCATGGCCGTGTCCGCCGCCGTGGCCCTCTCCGGAACCGTTCCCGGGGCCACCGCCATGACCGCCGTCGTGACTCTGCCCATGACCGTGTTCGCGGTCGAAGCCATATCCGTCACCAGGGCCGGGACCAGAACCAGGAACAGGACCAGAGCCACGTTCAGGACGAGGGCCCGGGCCGGGACGAGGGCCGGAATCATGGTCGGGTCCGTACTCCTGCCCGGGCACGGACCCATCCCCGTCGTCGTACCCGCGGCCGTTCCCGTATCCCTGGCCGTCCCCGTATCCCTGGTCGTTCTCGGGCCCTTGCCCGCTGCGGTACTCCTGCCCGCTCCGGTATCCCCGGCGGGTCCCGGGCTCTGGACCGTTGCCGTAGCCCAGGCCGCTTCCCGCCCCCGACCCAGACCGCGCCCCCGGTCCCGACTGCGTCCCCGGGCCTGCCCCGCGGCCCTCGATCGGGCGGGGGCGTTGCCCGCCAGGGGTTCCGGCACGTCTCAGTCCGCCGAGGCCGCCTGCGTATCCCGGCCCGTGGTCGGGACTGCGCGGGTGATCGTGACCGTTGCCGGAGTCGCGGTCCCCTCTGGGGCCGCCGGCAGAACCGCTTCCGGAGCCATTGCCGGAGCCATTGCCGGGACCGCTGCCGGCGCCCGGTCGGCGGGGCGGCTCGGGCGGCGGGTACGGGGGCTGGTGTGTCGTGGTCACCGACCGATCATCGCAAGAACGACACGGGCCCTCTGTTCACCGCGCCAGAATTGACGCTAGCGTGGAGACAACCTTTGCACACGCGGGAGCTCGGAGCACCGGGCTGAGAGGGCGCTGACCTCCGTCTTCGCGATGTCTCACGTGGAACGTCTCTCGAATCGAGTGATGTTTCACATGAAACATCGGCAGGCGGTAGCCGCTGCGTCGACCGCCGAACCTGTTACCGGGTAATGCCGGCGTAGGGAGTAGGTCTCATGACCAACAAGGACGCACGCACGCCTGCCTTCACGCAGCACGCGACCAGCGAAAGCACGGTCGACGTGAATGCCTCGGAGGCCGGGAAGTCCATCGGCTGGCACAAGGGGTACGTCGAGGGCACCCGCCCCGATCTACAGGTGCCGGTTCGTCAGGTGCATCTCACCAACGGGCAGTCGGTCAGCCTGTACGACACCTCCGGCCCGTACACCGATCCACTCGTCGAGACGGAGGTCCGCAGGGGCCTGTCGCCGTTGCGCGAGAACTGGATCATCGCCCGGGGCGACACCGAGGAGTACGCGGGCCGGCCGGTCCGTCCCGAGGACGACGGACTCAAGCACACCTCACCGCGCGGCGGGCTGCGTAACCTCGACGCGGTCTTCCCTGGCCGGCCGCGCCTGCCGCGCCGCGGGCGGGACGGCGAGGCGGTCACCCAGCTCGCGTATGCGCGCCGGGGGGAGATCACACCCGAGATGGAGTTCGTGGCCATCCGAGAGAACGTTTCCCCCGAGGTGGTTCGCGAGGAGATCGCGGCGGGCCGCGCCGTGCTGCCGGCCAACGTCAACCACCCGGAGATCGAGCCGATGATCATCGGCAAGCGGTTCCTGGTGAAGGTCAACGCCAACATCGGCAACTCGGCGGTGACGTCCTCCATCGAGGAGGAGGTCGAGAAGATGACCTGGGCGACCCGCTGGGGCGCCGACACGGTCATGGACCTGTCGACCGGCCGCAACATCCACACCACCCGCGAGTGGGTGCTGCGCAACTCCCCCGTTCCCATCGGCACGGTGCCGCTGTACCAGGCGCTGGAGAAGGTCGACGGCCGCGCCGAGGAGCTGACCTGGGAGATCTACAAGGACACCGTCATCGAGCAGGCCGAGCAGGGCGTGGACTACATGACGGTCCACGCCGGTGTCCGCCTTTCGTACGTCCCGCTCACCGCCAACCGCAAGACCGGCATCGTGTCCCGGGGCGGCTCGATCATGGCGGCCTGGTGCCTCGCGCACCACAAGGAGTCGTTCCTCTACGAGAACTTCGAGGAACTCTGCGAGATCCTCGCCGCCTACGACGTCACGTACTCGCTGGGCGACGGCCTGCGGCCGGGTTCCATCGCGGACGCCAACGACGCGGCTCAGTTCGCGGAGTTGAGGACCCTCGGGGAACTCAACCGGGTCGCGAAGCGTTTCCATGTTCAGACGATGATCGAAGGCCCGGGCCATGTCCCGATGCACAAGATCAAGGAGAACATCGACCTTCAGCAGGAGATCTGTGATGAAGCTCCGTTCTATACGCTCGGCCCGCTGACGACGGACGTCGCGCCGGCGTACGACCACATCACCTCCGGCATCGGTGCCGCGATGATCGCCTGGTGGGGCACGGCGATGCTCTGCTACGTCACGCCCAAGGAGCATCTGGGCCTGCCCAACCGTGACGACGTCAAGACCGGTGTCATCACCTACAAGATCGCCGCCCACGCAGCCGACCTCGCCAAGGGGCACCCCGGTGCGCAGGAATGGGACGACGCGCTGTCGGACGCCCGCTTCGAGTTCCGCTGGGAGGACCAGTTCAACCTGGCCCTCGATCCTGACACGGCACGGGAGTTCCACGACGAGACACTCCCCGCGGAGCCGGCGAAGACGGCGCACTTCTGCTCGATGTGCGGGCCGAAGTTCTGCTCGATGAAGATCAGCCAGAGCATCAACGAGCGGTTCGGCGCCGGGGCGGCCGAGGGGGCCTCGGCGGAGGAGATCGCCGAGGGCATGCTGGAGAAGTCGAAGGAGTTCGCGGCGAGCGGGAACCGGGTGTACCTGCCGCTGGCTGACTGACGTACGCGGAACGGCGCTGTCCCCGGAGGTCCGAGGCCTGGGGACAGCGCCATCAGCGACCGGCGCGGAGGGGGGAGAGAGGGCGTTGTTGCGATCGGGGGGAGAGGGACCTTGGAGTGGATGAAGTCGACGGCGCCGGTCCGGTCATTGGCCTGGCGGGGCGATGAGCTGGTCGATGCGGTGGGCGGCCGGGCGTGGAGCACCGATGGTGTGGAGCGCCGGACGGCCACCGATCACGGCCCCGGCTTCGACAGAAGTGTCGTCTCCCCCTCCGGCCGCTACAGCGTCGTCTATGCGGAACGGGGGACCGAAGCGCTGCTGCTGGAGGGCACGCACCCCCTCCGTGCGCTGACGCGCAGCCCGGAGCACGCCGAGGACTACGACTACCCCGTGGCCCTGGGGGTCCTGAGGGACGGCCGGGAGATCCTGGTCCACTGCCCGGAGGAGTACAACGTTCTCCAGATCGAGGACGCGGCGTCAGGGCAGCGGCTCACCACCGGCGCCCGCGAGGCGAAGGACGTGTTCCATTCCCGGCTGTCGGTGAGCGGGGACGGCCGGCACGTGCTGGTGGCCGGCTGGGTGTGGCATCCGTACGGAATCGTCGAGGTCTTCGATCTGGAGAGCGCCTTGGCGGACCCGGCCGTACTGGACGGGCGTGGGGTGTTGCCGACGCAGCCGGGGATCGACGCCGAGGTGGAGTCGGCCTGCTGGCTCGACGACGACCGACTGGCGGTGACGACCGGAGACGAACTCCTCGACGACGAGGGGATCGTCTCGCTCGGGCGCCATCAGATCGGGGTGTGGTCACTGTCCCAGCGCGCGTGGCTGCACCGGAGCTCTGCCGATTTCGAGGTAGGCACGCTGCTCGCGGGCGGTGGTCGCGGCGTCTCCTTGCACGGGCACCCTCGGCTGATCGACGTCACCACCGGTGAGGTACTGGCGGAGTGGCCCGAGGTGAAGGTGTCACGCCGTGTGGGTGCCTTTGGAGTCACCCACATACCGACACCGGTCGCGGTGCTGCGTCCCGACGGCACGCTCTTGGCGGTCGCCCAGGAGGAAGGCATCGCGCTCGTTCGGTTGCCCCAGGGCGCCGGCTCGGCAGACTTGCCTCCATGACAGCGCGATCCCTGAGCAAGGGTGCCAATCTGCCGGTCGACGTGCCGGACGTACGGGTCGAACTCAGCTGGGCCGAAGGGGCCGGTGGACCGGACATCGATGCCTCGGCGTTGCTGCTGGCGCAGGACGGACGGGTGCGTGACGACGGGGACTTCGTCTTCTACAACCAGCCGCTGCACGCGTCCGGCGCCGTGCGGCACGCCGGCAAGAGGAGCGAAGCCGGTGTCATGACCGACACCGTCCAGGTGGACCTCCGGTCCCTGGAGGCCGGCATCACGCGCGTGGTGTTGTGCGCGTCGGCCGACGGGGGCATGTTCGGCCAGGTGACCGGCCTGACGTTGAGGCTCTTCGGTGGTGACGGGCGCTCCGAAGTGGCCCGCTTCGAGATGCAGGCCGACACGGAGACGGCGTTCATCGCCGGTGAGCTGTACCTGCGCGAGGGGCGCTGGAAGTTCCGGGCGGTCGGGCAGGGGTACGCCTCCGGGCTCGCGGGGGTGGCCAGGGACTTCGGGATCACGGTCGACGACGAGCCGGAGCAGGCGGCCACCCCACCGCACCGCCCAACCCCTCCGTACCGCCCGGCGGCCACCCCACCTGCCGTCGCCCCACCCGCGGTCACCCCATGGACCATCACCCCACCCGCACCCACCCCACCGACAACCACCTCACCGTCGGGCCCCCGTCTGACCAAGGGGGAGGAACGGCTTCCCGTCGACATGCGCAAGCGGCTGTCGCTGCGCAAGGAGCAGGTCGCCGTCAGTCTGAGCAAGCGGGGGGCGGTGGGGATCAGCGCGCGGGTCGTGCTCGTCCTCGATGCCTCCGGGTCCATGGCGTTCCTGTACTCACGCGGTGTGGTGGCGGACGTCGTGGAGCGCATGGCCGCGGTGGCGGCAGAACTCGACGACGACGGCGAGATGCAGGCCTGGACCTTCGCCAGCGATGCCGCTCGCCTTCCCGACCTGCGGTTGGGTGAACTCCCCGAGTGGCTGCGGCTGCATGTGCGGGTGGGTGAGATCAGTCTGTTCCGGCGAGGCAAGAAGCCGCGCAAGGGGATGGAGCCGGGGCAGGTCGACATGCGCTCGGTCGGCATCCAGAACGAGGAACAGAAGGCGATCGCCCAGGTCAGGTCGTATGTCCGGGAGAATCCGGCGGCCGCCCCGACCTTGGTGCTGTTCTTCTCCGACGGAGGGGTCTACCGCGACGCGGCGATCGAGCGGGAGCTGCGTGCGGCGGTCGAGGAGCCGATCTTCTGGCAGTTCGTGGGGCTGGGCCGGTCCAACTACGGGGTCCTGGAGCGGTTCGACACACTGCCCGGACGCCGCGTCGACAACGTGGGCTTCTTCTCCGTGGACGACATCAGCACCCTCCCGGACCAGGAGCTCTACGACCGGCTGCTGTCCGAGTTCCCCAGTTGGATCGCCGCGGCCGGCCGGGCGGGCATTCTCTGACCGGATGCCGGATGCCGGATGCCGGATGCCGGATGCCGGAAGCCGGAAGCCGGAGGCCGGAAGCCGGAAGGCCGGGAAGCCCGGAAGCCCGGACGTACGACTCCGCGCTGCCACCCCTGTGACTTCGACCCGTACAGGGCAGCGCTGAGCACCGCAGGGCAGCACCGATCCGTAGGGTGGCTCTCCGTCAGAGCCGTCCGGCGCCCGGCGTACGGCTTGCGCTCCCCTCGGCGGGGTCGGCGGGGGCGCAAGCCGAGTGCCTATTCCGGGTGGTGCTCCGGGCCGCCGAAGTCCGGGCTGCTGTAGTCCGGGCTGCTGAAGCTCGGCCGCGGGCCGGTCGAGCGGCCGTCGTCGGGGCTGCTGAAGCCCGGGCGGTCATAGCCGATCTTCGGGAGGCGACCGGTCGGGGCCGGTGGCGCCGGGTCGGTGTGCAAAGCGGCCGCCGTGCCGGGATCGGCGAGGGCCTCCCGGAGGAACGGCAGGATGCCGCGTTCCAGCAGGGCATCTCGCCAGGCTTCCCGGGCCTGGTCGACCTCCTCGCTCAGTTCGCCGTACGGTCCGGCCTCCAGGGAGGGCCGGTTGCGCAGGGCGGTGAGCAGCAGCGCGACGGTGGCGACGAGGATCGCGGCCACGGCCACGGCCCCGAACGTCCAGCCGGCGGTGACCATGGTCCGGGCGAACGCCTGCTCGGGGTCCAGCGCCCTGAGGAGGTAGCCGACGAGCAGGAAGATCAACGCGGCGGTCCCGGCGAGGACGGGGGTGAGGACGGCGGCGACGGCGCCCGCCCCGGCGGCTTCGGCGGCCTGGACCGCCTCCCCCATGGTGGTGGCGAGCCCCACCGCGGCCGCGCCCGGCTCCGCGGAGCCGGTCTCGGACGGGGACGACGGGGTGGACGGCGCGGGGTGGCGCAGTTCCTCGCGGACCTTCACGTAGTGCTGGTACTCGGCCGCCGCGGCCACCGTGATGAGTGCGGAGGCGTTGAGCGCCATGGTGCGCAGTTGTTCGGGGTTGAGCCGCTGTCCGACTGCGGCCAGTTCCGGGTGGTATGGGGCGGAGCGCAGCGCCTCGTCGAGGATCCGCTCGTACTCTTGGCGGTCCTCGCTGTTCAGGTGCTGCGGAACGCTGTTCATCTGCATCCCCCGATGCTCCGTAGGGCTTGGGGCTCGCATGCCAACGAGCCGTCGGGCAGAAACGGAGGGGAGCCTGCTACGGATAACCCGATGGTAGAGCGGTGACGGCATGAGGTGACAGGGGGTTTGCCGAAATTGGCCCCTGGCCTGCGATGTCGCCGACGGGAACACAGTGGGGTACTTCTGCCCCGGGAACTGCCCCGGGAATACTCAGATTTCCAGGGGCAGTTGCTGGACCAGCAGTTTTCCGGCCATCGTCACGCCGCCGTCCATCGCGATGGCCAGCCCGTCCGCGTAGAGGTGCGGTCCCTCGACGTGCGGACCGCCGTTGTCCTCGCCGTCCTCGGAGCCGACTTCGCCCAGCAGGTAGGGAATCGGGCTGTGGCCGTGAACGATGCGGGTGCCGCCGTACGTATCGAGCAGGGAGCGTACGGCGTCGGCGCCGCCCTCGTCGCGGAAGGAGAAGCGCTTGGTGAACTTGCGGAACAGATCCCACACCTCGTCCGCGTCGTTGCGCGTGATCGTCTCGCGGACGGTGTCGTTGACCGCCTCGATCGAGTCCCCGTAGTCGAGGTAGGCGGTGGTGTCGGAGTGCACGAGCAGATGGCCGTCGACCTCCTCGACCGCGTCGAGGCGGGCCATCCACTGGAGGTGGTGATCCTGGAGACGGTCCATGTCGTACTTCTGGCCGCCGTTGAGCAGCCAGGCCGCCTGGAAGGTGGCGGTGCCCGCGCCGGAGTTGACGGGTGTGTCGCCGAAGCGCTTGGCGCCGAGCAGCAGCAGTTCGTGGTTGCCCATGAGGGCCTTGCAGTACCCGCCGGCCGCGGCGGCCTCGGCGGACAACCGCATGACGAGGTCGATGACGCCGATGCCGTCCGGGCCGCGGTCGGTGAAGTCACCGAGGAACCACAGCCGGGCGGTGCCCGCGCACCAGTTGGCTGCGGAGTCGACCAGGCCCTTCTCCTGAAGCGCGGCCACCAGTTCGTCGAGGTAGCCGTGGACGTCGCCGACGACGAACAGCGGTCCCGGGCCGGTCGCGGCCGGCGGGGCCTGGACGGCTGCCGGGTCCACGGTCACCTGGAGGGTGTCGCCGCGCCGGTTGATGACGGGCAGGTCGCGCTGGGTGGGCGTGTAGCCGTCCGGGTGCTCCAGCGGCTCTTCGAGAGGCGGCGCGGTGTTTCCCGGTTCCGTGCCGGGGTCGTACGGACCGGTCTCGTGGACGTACGCGGGCACCCGGAAGTCGCGCAACGTCGCCGTCCGCTCCACCTCGGGTCCCTGACCGGCCCCCTGAGTCATCAGACCCCTCCACCATCGCGCCGCATCTGCACCGTTCGGGCTGCCTGGTCGCAGCGGCCCGCGGTGCCGTGCGTCCATCATAGGAATGCGGATCGTGCCGTGTGATGACCCAGGGGTGGTGAATCGGAGCAAGGCTCCAGTTCATCGCGGCTTTCGCCCCGATTGGGCCGGGCTTCGGTAGTCCGCGCTCACCCGGCGCGCGCCTTGCCCGCACCCGCCCCCCACCCCTGCGGGCTGCTCCGTCGGACGGAGCGGGGGACGGCATCGGCCGCGCAAGGGTGATTTGGGCGGCCGGAGCGAGGTCGATGAGGCGGCTGTGACCGACGCGACGTCTGATGTCTCCAGCACCGCCGGAAATCGCCCGTACGTGCCTCCCGCCAACTTTCGTTGACGCGGCCCGCCCGGCCGCCCGGCCCGCCCCGCCCCTACAGCCCCGGATTGCCCGGCCCGCCCGCCTCGGCCGCCGCGAACGGACCTCACCCCCGCCCCCCGGCCGCCCCGGAACAGGCCGCCGCTCCCCACGAACCGCACCGTGGCGTCGGTGTCGGCTGTGGGGAGCGGCGGCGGGCTACTTCTCCTCCGGCGCCCGGGGTGGGCTGACCGTGGTCCGAGGGGGGCGTCGCTGCGAAGAGGTCCGTACGAACAGTTCGGTCGGTATGACCTGCTCGACCGGGCGGTCCGCCTCCTCGCCCTCGATCGCGTCGATGAGGAGTTGCACCACCGCCGTACCGATGCGGCGCGGCTTCAACGAGAGGGTCGTGACGGGCGGCTCGGTGTTGGCGTACACCGTGGACTCGCTGCAACACACGATCAGCAGGTCCTCGGGGACCCGCAGCCCGTAGCGGCGGGCCGCGGCGAGCAGATCGGTGCCGTTGGGGTCGAACAGGCCGTAGACGGCGTCGGGGCGGTCGGGGCGGGCCAGCAGCCGGTCGGCGGCCACGGCGCCCGCGCACGGGTCGTGCGCGGGGTAGGCCTCGTAGACCGGATCCTGACCGACCCGCTCGCACCACCGCAGGTAGGCGCTGGTCGACAGGTGGGTGTAGGTGTCCGTGGTGGTGCCGGTGAGGAGGCCGATGCGGCGGGCGCCGGCGTCGGCCAGGTGGTCGAGGATGTCGAGGACGGCGGCCTCGTGGTCGTTGTCCACCCACGCGGTGACCGGGAGCGTGCCGGCGGGGCGGCCGTCGGAGACGACCGGTAAGCCCTGCCTGACCAGCTCGCTGACCACCGGATCCTGGTCGGACGGGTCGATGACGACCGTGCCGTCCAGAGCCACGTTGGACCAGACGTCGTGGCGCGAGGTCGCGGGGAGGATGACGAGCGCGTAGCCGCGGGCGAGCGCGGCCGAGGTGGCGGCGCGCGCCATCTCCGCGAAGTAGGCGAACTCGGTGAAGGTGAAAGGTTCATCCCCGTAGGTCGTCACGGTCAGGCCGATCAGGCCGGACTTGCCGGTACGGAGGGTTCGGGCCGCCGCCGAAGGGCGGTAGCCGAGTCGGTCTGCGACCTCGCGGACATGGCGTCGGGTGGCATCCGGAAGCCTGCCCTTGCCGTTGAGGGCGTCGGAGACGGTCGTGATGGAGACTCCGGCGGCGGCGGCCACGTCCCTGATGCCCGCCCGGCCCGGCCGGCTGCCTCGGCGTGAGGTTTCCGCGCGGCTCACCTGGTGCTTCCCTGCTGCTGTCATGGCGAGCCGATAGTAGGGCTCATCCGGTGGGGTAGGGCGGACGCATATGCACGCATTGACAGGCACGTTTCTGCAAGGCTAAGTGGGGTCAAGTGCCTTGGAAACAATGGTAGTTGACTCCATCAATGCCAAGACGTGACGCGTCGGCACGGATGAGCCTGCCAACGCACCGATGTTTCGAAGAGGTCTCAACTCACCTGCACGAGGGATGCGCGCCACGGAGTGCACTACCGGCGCGTAGATATATGTGCAGCGCGCCCCCTGGCGCGTACGCCTTCGTGCGGCTTCGTCCTCAGAAGTCGCAGAGGTCCCTCCGTTTCGGGCGCCGGTCCCTGCTCGGCTGTACGCACCCGCGCCGAATCCTCATAAGGTGAGCAGTATTGAAGCCGGTGGTGGTCACGAGGAGGACTGCGGTGAGCGAGACGAGCCCCAAGCTGCGCGCCGAGCTGGAGGGGATCCCCACCTACAAGCCGGGCAAGCCGGCCGCGGGCGGTGGTCCGGTGGCCTACAAGCTGTCCTCCAACGAGAACCCCTATCCGCCGCTGCCGGGCGTGATGGAGTCGGTGACGGCGGCGGCCGCCTCCTTCAACCGTTACCCGGATCTGGCCTGCACGGTCCTGATCAACGAGCTGTCCGAGCGGTTCGGCGTCCCCACCTCTCACCTGGCAACCGGCACCGGTTCGGTCGGTGTCGCCCAGCAGCTGGTCCAGGCCACCTCGGGTCCCGGCGACGAGGTGATCTACGCCTGGCGGTCCTTCGAGGCCTACCCGATCATCACGCAGATCAGCGGCGCGACGGCGGTGCAGGTGCCGCTGACGCCGGGGGATGTGCACGACCTGGACGCGATGGCCGACGCGATCACCGAGCGGACCCGGCTGATCTTCGTCTGCAACCCCAACAACCCCACGGGCACCGTGGTGAAGCGGGCCGAGCTGGAACGGTTCCTCGACCGGGTGCCGCGTGATGTGCTGGTCGTGCTCGACGAGGCGTACCGGGAGTTCATCCGCGACCCCGAGGTGCCGGACGGCGTGGAGCTGTACCGGAAGCGGCCGAATGTCTGTGTCCTGCGGACCTTCTCCAAGGCCTACGGCCTGGCCGGCCTGCGCATCGGCTTTGCCATCGCGCACGAGCCGGTGGCGGAGGCCCTGCGCAAGACGGCGGTGCCGTTCGGTGTGAGCCAGCTCGCGCAGGAGGCCGCGATCGCCTCGCTGCGTGCCGAGGACGCGCTGCTCGGCCGGGTCGGTTCCCTGGTGTGCGAGCGCCTCCGGGTGGTCGAGGGGCTGCGCGCGCAGGGCTGGACGGTGCCCGAGACCCAGGCCAACTTCGTGTGGCTGCGGCTCGGCGAGCACACGGTCCCCTTCGCGGCCGCTTGTGAGCAGGCGGGCGTCGTGGTGCGGCCGTTCCCGGGCGAGGGAGTGCGGGTGACGATCGGGGAGAACGAGGCGAACGACATCTTCCTGAAGGTGACGGAAGGGTTCCGCAACGAGCTCTAGCGAGTCACTGCGCCGGTTTTGGCTGGTCAGCAGGGGTCACAGGGGGGTTTCCGCGAGTAGGCGGGGACCCCCCTTCGCCTATCGAAAATCGGTGAGTCATACTAGCTTGTGAATGTGAACGCTTTCACAAGCGTGATCCACGAGCGTGAGGTAAGGAGTGACGACGTGGACCTGGCTCTGGCGCCGGAGACCCTGGCGCGCTGGCAGTTCGGCATCACCACCGTCTACCACTTCCTCTTCGTCCCCCTGACGATCTCCCTCGCGGCCCTCACCGCCGGGCTGCAGACCGCCTGGGTGCGCACGGAGAACGAGAAGTACCTCAGGGCGACGAAGTTCTGGGGCAAGCTCTTCCTGATCAACATCGCGATGGGTGTCGTCACCGGCATCGTGCAGGAGTTCCAGTTCGGCATGAACTGGTCCGACTATTCGCGCTTCGTCGGAGACGTCTTCGGCGCCCCGCTGGCCTTCGAGGCCCTGATCGCCTTCTTCTTCGAGTCCACCTTCATCGGCCTGTGGATCTTCGGCTGGGACAAGCTGCCGAAGAAGATCCACCTGGCCTGCATCTGGATGGTCTCGATCGGCACGATCCTGTCGGCCTACTTCATCCTCGCGGCCAACTCGTGGATGCAGCACCCCGTCGGCTACCAGATCAACAAGGAGAAGGGGCGGGCCGAGCTCACCGACTTCTGGGCCGTGCTGACCCAGAACACCGCGCTCAGCCAGGTCTTCCACACCATGTCCGCGGCCTTCCTCACCGGTGGCGCCTTCATGGTCGGCATCGCCGCCTTCCACCTGTACCGCAAGAAGCACATCCCGGTGATGAAGACCTCGCTGCGGCTCGGTCTGGTCACGGTGGTCATCGCCGGTCTGCTCACCGCCATCAGCGGTGACACCCTCGGCAAGGTCATGTTCAAGCAGCAGCCGATGAAGATGGCCGCCGCCGAGGCCCTGTGGGACGGCGAGGCGCCCGCACCGTTCTCGGTCTTCGCCTACGGCGATGTCGAGAAGGGGCACAACAAGGTCGCCATAGAGATCCCGGGCCTGTTGTCCTTCCTCGCGAACGACGACTTCAGTTCGTACGTCCCCGGCATCAACGACGTGAACAAGGCCGAGCAGGAGAAGTACGGTCCAGGCGACTACCGGCCCAACATCCCCGTCGCCTACTGGGGCTTCCGCTGGATGATCGGCTTCGGCATGACGTCCTTCGCGCTCGGGCTGGCGGGACTCTGGCTCACCCGCAAGAAGTTCCTGCTGCCACAGCACCTGAGGGTCGGCGAGGACGAGGTGCCGCATGTGGTGCTGTTCAGGAACAAGGCGCTCAGTCCGAAGCTCACCAAGCTCTACTGGCTGGCGGCGATCTGGACGCTGGGCTTCCCGCTGATCGCCAACTCCTGGGGCTGGATCTTCACCGAGATGGGCCGCCAGCCCTGGGTCGTCTACGGCGTCCTCCAGACCCGTGACGCGGTCTCCCCCGGGGTCTCCCAGGGCGAGGTCCTCACGTCCATGATCGTCTTCACGGCGCTCTACGCGATCCTTGCCGTCATCGAGGTCAAGCTGCTGGTGAAGTACGTGAAGGCCGGCCCGCCCGAGCTCACCGAGGCCGACCTCAACCCGCCCACGAAGATCGGCGGCGACTCCCGTGACGCCGACAAGCCGATGGCCTTCTCCTACTAGGCCGAGGGAGCTGCACAGTCATGGAACTGCACGACGTCTGGTTCATCCTGATCGCCGTCCTGTGGACCGGCTACTTCTTCCTGGAGGGCTTCGACTTCGGGGTCGGCATCCTCACCAAGCTGCTCGCCCGCGACCGGCCCGAGCGGCGGGTGCTCATCAACACCATCGGGCCCGTCTGGGACGGCAACGAGGTGTGGCTGCTCACGGCGGGCGGCGCGACCTTCGCCGCCTTCCCCGAGTGGTACGCCACGCTCTTCTCCGGCTTCTACCTGCCCCTGCTGCTCATCCTGGTCTGTCTGATCGTGCGGGGTGTCGCCTTCGAGTACCGGGCGAAGCGGGCCGAGGAGAACTGGCAGCGCAACTGGGAGACCGCGATCTTCTGGACCTCGCTCCTTCCCGCGTTCCTGTGGGGTGTCGCCTTCGGCAACATCGTGGGGGGTGTCAAGATCGACCAGGACTTCGAGTACGTGGGCAACCTTTGGGACCTGCTCAACCCGCACGCGCTGCTGGGCGGTCTGGTGACCCTGACGCTGTTCACCTTCCACGGTGCGGTGTTCACGGCGCTCAAGACCGTCGGCGAGATCCGGGAACGGGCGCGGAAGCTGGCGCTGAAGGTGGGGCTCGCCACCGCCGTGTTCGCTTCGATCTTCCTGCTGTGGACGCAGATCGACAGTGGTGACGCCAAGAGTCTGGTCGCCCTGGTCGTGGCGGTCGGAGCCCTGGTCGCGGCGCTTGTGGCGAACCAGGCGGGACGCGAGGGCTGGTCGTTCGCGTTCTCAGGCGTCACCATCGTGGCGGCCGTTGCGATGCTCTTCCTGACGCTCTTCCCGAACGTCATGCCGTCGACGCTCGACGAGAACTGGAGCCTCACGGTGACCAACGCCTCGTCGAGCCCGTACACCTTGAAGATCATGACCTGGTGCGCGGGGATCGCCACACCGATCGTGCTGCTCTACCAGGGCTGGACGTATTGGGTGTTCCGTAAGCGGATCGGTACGCAGCACATCGCCGAGGCCGCGCACTGAGTCTGATGTGGGGTGTGTTTCACGTGAAACACACCCCATGAGGAGAAGGCGTGTTTCACGTGGAACACGCTTTTTGAGAAGAGGGTGTTTCACGTGAAACCGATCGACCCGCGCCTCCTCCGGTACGCCCGCGCCACCCGCCTCTTCCTGGTGGCGGTCGTCGGTCTGGGTGCCGTCGGAGCGGTCCTGGTCATCGCGCAGGCGATGCTCATCGCCGAGGTCGTGGTGGGGGCCTTCCAGCACGGTCAGTCCCTCGCCGAACTGCGCACCCCCCTGCTGCTGTTGGTGGCCGTGGCGGTCGGCCGGGCGCTGGTGGCCTGGCTCACCGAACTCGCCGCCCACCGTGCGAGTGCCGCCGTGAAGTCGGAGCTGCGGGGTCGGCTCCTGGAGCGGGCGACCGCGTTGGGGCCGAACTGGCTCAGCGGCCGGCGTACCGGTTCGCTGGTCGCCCTCGCCACGCGGGGCGTGGACGCCCTCGACGACTATTTCTCCCGCTATCTGCCGCAGCTGGGGCTGGCGGTGGTCGTACCGGTCGCGGTGCTCGCCCGGATCGTGACCGAGGACTGGGTGTCCGCCGCGATCATCGTCGGCACCCTGCCCCTGGTCCCGGTCTTCATGGTGCTGATCGGCTGGGCCACACAGTCGCGGATGGACCGTCAGTGGCGGCTGCTGTCCCGGCTGTCCGGCCACTTCCTGGACGTTGTCGCCGGGCTGCCCACGCTCAAGGTGTTCGGGCGGGCCAAGGCGCAGGCCGAGTCGATCCGGCGCATCACCGGCGAGTACCGGCAGGCGACCATGCGGACGCTGCGGATCGCCTTCATCTCGTCGTTCGCCCTGGAGCTGCTGGCGACGCTCTCGGTCGCTCTGGTGGCCGTGACGATCGGCATGCGGCTCGTGCACGGCGAGATGGACCTGTACATCGTCCTGGTGATCCTCGTGCTCGCGCCGGAGGCGTATCTCCCGCTGCGTCAGGTCGGGGCGCAGTACCACGCGGCCGCCGAGGGGCTGGCTGCCGCCGAGGAGATCTTCGAGGTGCTGGAGACGCCGGCACCGGCGTCGGGCACGGTCGCGGTGGCCGAGGGAGGGGTGGCCTTCGAAGGCGTGACCGTCCGCTACCCAGGGCGCTCCGCCGACGCCGTCACGGACGTGTCGTTCACCGTCGAACCCGGGGAGACGGTCGCACTGGTCGGACCGAGCGGTGCGGGCAAGTCGACCCTGCTGAACGCGCTGCTGGGGTTCGTCCGGCCGGCCGCGGGCCGGGTGCTGGCCGGGGGAGTCGACCTCGCGACGGCCGACCTGGAGCAGTGGCGCTCTCGGATCGCGTGGGTGCCGCAGCGCCCGCACCTCTACGCCGGGACGATCGACGAGAACGTGCGGCTGGCGCGTCCCGACGCGGACGACGAGGCCGTACACCGGGCGCTGGCGGACGCGGGGGCGCTGGCGTTCGTCGAGGCGCTGCCCGCCGGGGCCGACACGGTGCTCGGCGAGGACGGAGCCGGGCTGTCCGCCGGGCAACGGCAGCGCCTGGCGTTGGCCAGGGCGTTCCTCGCGGACCGGCCCGTGCTGCTGCTGGACGAGCCGACGGCCGCGCTCGACGGGGAGACCGAGGCGGAGGTGGTGGCGGCCGTGCGGCGCCTCGCGGCCGGTCGGACCGTCCTGCTGGTCGTGCACCGGCCGGCTCTGCTGGCGGTGGCGGACCGTGTGGTGCGGCTGGCCGAGGCCGAGGCGCCCGTGCCCGTGGAGGCCGCGCCCAAGAACGCTCCCGCCCCGTCGGAAGAGGCGGCCGCTCTGCCCGTCGGCGGTGAGTCCGCGACGGGGCTCGTCGTGACCGGCGGGGGCGTCCTCGCGCGGGTCCGCGCCATGGCCGGCGCCCGACGCGGCCGGCTCGCCCTCGCGCTGCTGCTCGGCAGCCTCGCCCTCGGCAGTGCCGTGGGCCTCATGGCCACCTCCGGATGGCTCATCTCGCGGGCCTCGCAGCAGCCACCGGTGCTCTACCTGATGGTGGCCGTGACGGCGACCCGTGCCTTCGGCATCGGGCGGGCGGTGTTCCGGTACGCGGAGCGGCTCGTGTCGCACGACGCCGTGCTGCGGATGCTGGCCGACACCCGGGTCGCCGTCTGGCGCCGGCTGGAGCGGCTGGCGCCCGCGGGGCTGCGCTCGACCCGGCGGGGCGACCTGCTGACGCGGCTCGTCGCCGATGTGGACGCCCTCCAGGACTACTGGCTGCGCTGGCTGCTGCCCGCCGGTTCCGCCGTGCTCGTCTCGGCCGGGTCCGTCGCCTTCACGGCGTGGCTGCTGCCGGAGGCCGGGGCGGTGCTCGCCGCCGGGCTGCTGACGGCCGGAATCGGCGTTCCCGTGATCACCGGTGCCGTGGCGCGTCGGGCCGAGCGGCGGCTCGCCCCCGCCCGAGGGGTGCTCGCCACCCACACGGCCGACCTGCTCACCGGCACCGCCGAGCTGACCGTCGCGGGAGCGTTGCCCGTCCGTACCGCGGGGGTGCGCGCGGCCGACTCCGTGCTCACCCGGATCGCCTCGCGCGCGGCGACCGCCACCGCCCTCGGCGACGGACTGACCGCGCTCGTCTCCGGGCTGACCGTCACGGCCGCCGCCCTGGTGGGTGCGCAAGCCGTCGCCGACGGACGGCTGAGCGGCGTGACCATGGCCGTGGTCGTCCTCACCCCGTTGGCCGCCTTCGAAGCCGTCCTGGGGCTGCCCCTGGCCGTGCAGTACCGCCAACGGGTGCGCAGGAGCGCCGAGCGGGTGTACGAGGTCCTGGACTCCCCCGAGCCCGTGCGCGAGCCGGAGAGTCCCCGTCAGGCACCCGCGTCGCCCTTCCCGCTGGTCCTGCGAGGGCTGGCCGCCCGGCATGCCGGGCAGGGTCGGGACGCGATCGCCGAGGTCGACCTCACCCTGACGCAGGGACACCGGATCGCCGTCGTCGGGCCCTCCGGCTCCGGCAAGACCACGCTCGCGCAGGTGCTGCTGCGGTTCCTGGACGCCGACGCGGGCTCGTACACGCTCGGCGGGGTGGACGCGCAGGCCCTGGACGGCGACGACGTACGCCGGCTCGTCGGGCTGTGCGCGCAGGACGCGCACCTCTTCGACAGTTCGGTCCGCGAGAACCTCTTGCTCGCGAAGAAGGCGGCGGACGAGGAGGAACTGCGGGACGCGCTGGCGCGGGCCCGGCTGCTGGAGTGGGCCGACGGTCTGCCCGACGGGCTCGACACGCTCGTGGGCGAGCACGGCGCCCGGCTCTCCGGCGGGCAGCGGCAGCGGCTCGCGCTGGCCCGGGCGCTGCTCGCCGACTTCCCGGTCCTGGTGCTCGACGAGCCGGCCGAGCATCTGGACCTGCCGACCGCCGACGCGCTCACCCAGGACCTGCTGGCGGCCACCGAGGGTCGTACGACCCTGCTCATCACCCACCGGCTGGCCGGTCTCGAGGCGGTCGACGAGGTGATCGTGCTGGACGAGGGACGGGTGGTGCAGCGGGGTTCCTACGCGGCACTGGCGGCGGTGGAGGGACCGTTGCGGAGGATGGCCGAACGGGAGGAAGCCACGGAGCTGTTGGTGGCGGCGCGTTGACTGGCCGAGTCCAGCCCGGCTTTCCATGACAAACAGGGCTTATGAGGCTCAGGTCATGTCCATGGATCCGCTCCCCACGCCCCTGCCGGAACCGTGTTCCACCCTGGAGCGGATCTGTGAGACCGCGGTGTAGTCGACCCGGGCCCGCCATGCGCTGATCGGGGTCGTCGGCTAGGGCCGCGACGGTCCGACCGACGTCGTCTTCCACGGTGTCGACGAGGCGACCGCCCGCCGTATCGGCCGACTGCCGGACGGGCACAGGGGGTTGCGCCTGCCGATCCGGGTCCACGGGGAGGTCTTCGGCACCCTCTGTCTGGCGGAGAAGCGGGACGGGCGGCCGTTCGACGATCAGCGGCTCTCCGGGAGGCCCTCTCCAACACCTTCCGGCACGCGGGTGCCTCCCGTGTCGACGTCGTCGTCGACGCGACGGCGCCCCTCCCCGACGGCCGGCCGGGTGTGCGGCTGACCGTCGCCGACGACGGTGTGGGCATCCCCGAGGGCGGCGGCCCAGCGGTCTGCGGAACCTGCGGCGGGGTGCCGAGGCGCTGGGCGGCGACAGCGCGCACGGCCCGGGCATCGGGGCGGACGGCGCCGGTACGACGGTGGTGTGGCAGGCGCCGTACTGAGCCATCAGGGGCGGGGCGTCCCCCAGGCGTACGACTTGAACAGGACCGGGGCCCGGTAGCCGGGTCACGATCGCTGATATGCGCTCACCTCGCGGTCGTGTCCTGCTCGTTCCGGTTCTGCTGTGTGTGTCCGGGCTGCTCGCGACCTGGCCCACGGCCGCCGAGGGGGAGCCCGGCGACGGCTCGGACTCCCGGATCAGTGCGCAGGTGGCGCGGCTCTACGAGGAAGCGGCGGTGGCGACCCAGCGGTACGAGACGGGGCGACGCGAGGCGGAGAAGCAGCGGGGGCAGGCCCGGCGTGCGGAGGAACTCCTCACACGTGAGCGGCAGGAGATCACCGTGCTGCGCGAGGACCTGGGCCGTATCGCCCGCGCCCAGTACCGCGGCGGTGGTGGTCTGCCGGTCGTCGCGCAGCTGGTGCTGGCGGGCAGCCCCGACAAGCTGATGCGCGGCCAGCACGTCTTCTCGCAGGCGAACCTCGCCGTCGACAACGCGATCGGCAAGAACCGGCGGGCGGAGGCACGGCTGGCCGCCGACGAGGCGAAGGCCGTCGAAGCCTGGCAGGCCGTGGAGCGGCGTGCCCGGGAACTCGCGCGGCTGAAGAAGGACATCGACGACAAGCTCGAACAGGCACGATGGCAGTTGCAGGGCCGGGCGGACGCCTCGGTGGCGGCGGGCTCCTGCCGCGGCGCGGTGCGTCTGGACCAGCCGCCGACGCACTTCGTGGGCGACTGGGTCACACCGGTCGAGACGTACGCCCTGTCCGCGTCGTACGGCAGCGGTGGCACGCGCTGGGCGAACCGGCACACCGGGCAGGATTTCGCGGTGCCGATCGGGACACCGGTACGGGCGGTCGGTGCGGGACGCGTGGTGCGGGTCTCGTGCGGGGGCGCGTTCGGGATCGAGGTCGTGGTGCAGCATTCCGACGGCTACTACACGCAGTACGCGCACCTTGCCGCCGTCACCGTCGACCAGGGCGACACAGTGACCACCGGGCAGTGGATCGGTCAGTCGGGCACCTCGGGCAACTCGACCGGCCCGCACCTGCACTTCGAGGTGCGGGTCACGCCCGACGCGGGCTCGGCGCTCGACCCGGTGCCCTGGCTGGCGGCACGCGGAGCGCCCGTCGGCTGAGGCTCTCCCCGCGCACCCGACCTGATCGGGCACAGGATGTCGGGTCCGGCCGGGTGGCCGCCGCCTAGCGTGGTGAGCGCAACAGCGGAAGGAGGCCGGAGTGCTGGAGCGGCTCAACCAGGCCATGGAGTACGTCGAGGACCACCTCGACGAGCCGATCGACGTGTCGGCGCTGGCGCACGGCGCTGCCACCTCGGAGTACCACCTGCGCCGGATGTTCTCCGCGCTCGCCGGTATGCCTCTGTCGGAGTACATCCGGCGCAGGCGGCTGACCGTCGCGGGCGCCGAGGTGCTCGCCGGCGGGGACTCACTGCTGGAGATCGCGGTGCGCTACGGCTACGGCTCGGGTGAGGCGTTCGCCCGGGCGTTCCGTGGCGTGCACGGTGTCGGGCCGGGCGAGGCACGCCGTACCGGCGCCGCGCTCGTCTCCCAGCCCCGGCTGGCCTTCCGCCTCACCGTCGAAGGGAGCAGCAGCATGCGCTATCGCGTAGTGGACCGGCCGGCGTTCACCGTCGCCGGCCTGAAGGCCCGGGTGCCCTTGGTGCACACGGGGCCGAACCAGGCGATCATCGACTTCGTCCGCGGGATCGACCCGCAGGTCCTGGAAGGCCTGGAGAAGCTGTCGGACCAGGAGCCCCAGGGCATCGTCGCGGTCTGCGACGACCTGGATCCGAGCCGGGCCGAGGGCACCGAACTCGACTACTACCAAGGGGTGATCACGTCCGCGGCCGCTCCCGAGGGCACGACCGCCCTGGCCGTGCCGGCCGGCTCCTGGGCCGTCTTCACCACGTCCGGGCCGGCCCCGCAGGCCATCCAGGAGCTGTGGCGGGACGTGTTCACGCAGTGGTTCCCGTCCAACCCGTACCGCAGCCGTCCCGGCCCGGAGATCCTGCGCACCCGGCTGTCACCGGACGGGACCGAGGCCGACGCCGAACTGTGGCTGCCGGTGGAGCGGGAGAAGAGCTGACGTCCCTCGGGGGAGCTACGCCCGCTCGGCGATCAGCTGCTCGATGACGACGGCGACCCCGTCCTCGTTGTTGGCGACGGTCTGTCCGGAGGCGGCCGCGAGCACGTCCGGGTGCGCGTTGCCCATCGCGTACGACCGGCCGGCCCAGGTGAGCATCTCGACGTCGTTCGGCATGTCGCCGAACGCGACGACCTCCTCGTGGGAGATTCCGCGTTCCGCGCAGCACAGGGCGAGCGTGCTGGCCTTGGAGACATCGGGGCCGCTGATCTCCAGCAGGGCGCTGGGGCTGGAGCGGGTGACGTTGGCGCGGTCGCCGATGGCCAGCCGGGCGAGGGTGAGGAAGGCGTCGGGGTCGATCGTGGGATGGAACGCGAGGATCTTCAGCACCGGCTCGCCGGCCCCGGGGGCGTCCGGCGCGAGCAGTCGCTCGGCCGACGCGAGGGTGTCGGGTATCTCCATGTGCATCTTGGGATACTCCGGCTCCTGGTAGAAGCCGTACGTCTGCTCGATGGCGTACAGGGTGCCGGGCGCAGCGTCCCGCAGCAGCCGTACGGCGTCCAGCGCGTTCTCCCGCGCCAGCTCGCGCACCTTCACGAACCGGTGGGCGCCGGGGCCGCCGTGCAGATCGACCACGGCGGCGCCGTTGCCGCAGATCGCCAGGCCGTGCCCGTGGACGTGCTCGCTGACGACGTCCATCCAGCGGGCCGGGCGGCCGGTGACGAAGAAGACCTCGATGCCGGCCTCCTCGGCGGCGGCGAGGGCGGCGACCGTGCGCGGGGACACCGACTTGTCGTCGCGCAGCAGAGTGCCGTCGAGATCGGTGGCGATCAACCGGGGCGGGAGGGTGGCGGCCGGGGTCTCGGGCTGTCGAGTCGCTGAGGTCACCGGGCCATTCTCGCGCATATGCCCGCACGGTCGGGCGCGAGCCCGCACACATGAGACACCGCCGGCACACGGGACGGCCTGATGCCGAGGTCAGCGCAGTTGCGCCGGGGCCTCCATGGCGATCTGCTCGAAGACCTTCTCGTCCGCGGCGAAGACGGAGTCGGCGATGGGCCAGTGGACCACGATCTCCGTGAAGCCGAGCTCCCGGTGCCGGCCCGCGAAGTCGACGAAGGCGTCCAGGGACTCCAGCGGACGCCCGCGGTCCGGGGTGAACCCGGTGAGCAGGATCTTGTCCAGCTCCTGTGTGTCCCGCCCGATCTCCGCGCAGGTGTCGGTGAGCTTGTCCACCTGGCCGCGAATGGCCTGAACCGACTGCTCGGGGGTGCCGCTCTCGTAGAGCTTGGGGTCGCCCGTGGTCACCCAGGCCTGTCCGTACCGCGCGGCGAGCCGCAGCCCGCGGGGGCCGGTCGCGGCGACCGCGAAGGGCAGCCGGGGGCGCTGGACGCAGCCGGGGATGTTCCGTGCCTCGTGCGCCGAGTAGTGGTCGCCCTCGTACGACACGGAGTCCTCGGTGAGCAACCGGTCCAGCAGCGGCACGAACTCGGCGAGGCGGTCGGCCCGCTCACGCGGGGTCCACGGTTCCTGGCCGAGGGCGGTGGCGTCGAAGCCGGTGCCACCCGCGCCGATCCCCAGGGTCACCCGGCCGGCGGAGACATCGTCCAGGGAGATCAGTTCCTTGGCGAGGGTCACCGGGTGCCGGAAGTTCGGCGAGGTCACCAGCGTGCCCAGACGCAGGCGGTCGGTGACGGCCGCCGCGGCGGTCAGCGTCGGGATCGCGCCGAACCACGGCCCGTCACGGAAGGTGCGCCAGGACAGGTGGTCGTAGGTGTACGCGGTGTGGAAGCCGAGCTGCTCGGCCCGTGTCCACGTGGAACGGCCTCCCTCGTGCCAACGCAGGTGCGGGAGGATCACGGTGCTCAGACGCAGACTCATGTCATCGAGCGTATGCGGACGAGCGTGTTTCACGTGAAACAGTCACCGTACGCGTCCGCCCAGCCACGGGCTGAGGCCGACCAGGATGAACTCCTTGTGCACGCGGTCGTGCGGCAGCGGCACCATCAGGAAGTGGGCGGGCGGAAAGCGCCGGATCTTCACCCAGGCGTGGCCGTCGTAGAGGGCGCGGAGAAAGGCGGGGACGTCGTCGCGGTCGACGTCGGGGCACTCCACTCCGTCGACGGTGATCAGGGCGTCGTCGTCGGGGTAGAGGCGCACGCTCACGCTCGGACGGCCGCCGAGCTCGACGTAGGCCTCGTGCGGCAGCGAGCCGTCCGGGTCGGTGGTGACGCCGACGCCGGCGGAGGTGCGGCGGGAGGTCTGGTCGGCGCCGATGTCGTGGGTGACCTTGATCTCGAGCGCGTACTGGGCGGCGATCGACCGAAGGGCGGTGACGGCGGCCTCAGTGGTGGGGAGGTGGTCCATACCTGTGATCATGCCGAAAGAAGACAGGGCGCGGCAGCCGAAGCCGCGCCTCAGTGCCGCTCGGGAAAGCGCAGGTACCGCGGGGGCACGGCCTTCGTCAGCCACACCCCGTTCGCGCTGACGTGGAAGACATGGCCGTCGCGGTGCATGGCTCCCGCGTCGACGGCGAGGACCACGGGGCGGCCCCGGCGCGCTCCGACCCGGGTCGCGGTCTCCCGGTCGGCCGAGAGGTGCACGTCGTGCCGGTTCATGGGCCGCAGCCCCTCGGCGCGGATCGCGTCCAGGGAGCCGGCCACGGTCCCGTGGTAGAGGTACGACGGCGGGGTCGCCGGGGGCAGTCCGAGGTCGACCTCGACGCTGTGGCCCTGGCTGGCGCGGATCCGGGTGCCGTCGATCGCGAAACGCTTCTTGTCGTTGGCTGCGACGACGTGGTCCAACTCGTCCCGGGTGAAGCGGAAGCCGTGCGCGGCGCAGGCCGCGATCAGTTCGTCGATCTCCACCCAGCCGGCCTCGTCGAGCGTGAGGCCGATCCGCTCGGGCTGGTGTCGCAGGTGCTTCGAGAGGTACTTCGACACCTTCACGGTGCGTCTCTCGTCCCGGTCCATTTCGTTCATCCGCTCAGCATGACGTGAGAGACGCAGATCACGCACTTTGTTTTGGGCCGCAGGTTTGGTCCACAGCCAACTGTAGTTATCCACAGGCAAGTTGGTGATTCTGTGGACAACGAGCCGCCGTTTCACCCCTCTTCATCAAGATCACCTGACGACGCATGACTTGAGACGAGACGGTCCAAGGCGCGTGCACGCAGCTCCCGTTCGGCCGCCAGCGCGAGAAAGCCCGCGGCATGCTCCGGGCCAACCAGCGCCTCCACGGCCCGCATTGTCTCCACCGGAACCGAGACCGTCCGTGTCCCCGACAGGGACGGCGGGGGGTCGTCCGCCCCGAGGTGTCGACGCAGGTGACGGCCGGCGAACAGGCGCATGGCCCGAGCGAGTTCGGCATCCACGGTCTGCCGGGCGAGCGGTCGCAGCCGTCGGACGAGCGAGGCCGCCTCGGCCGCGTCGGCATCGGTCGGACGGTGCGGTCCGTCGAGGTAGCGCGCGAAGACGTGCTCGGTGGTGAACTCAAGGAAACGGGCCGCGATCTGCTCGACCTGGCCCCGCAACTCCCGCAGCTGGGAGGTGATCGCGCCCAGCGGAACCCCGGCGGCGTGCAACTCCACCGCCACCGCCAGCTCTTGGGGACTGGGCACGAGGAAGGTGTCCCCGTCACCGGGGACGGGTTCCAGCACGCCGAGTGCCACGGCGTCGGCGATCGCCCTGTCGTCGGTGGTGCCCCCGAAGCGGGCGGCCAGGTCGGAGCGGGAGACGCGGGAGGGCTCCTCGTCCGTCCACGGGCCGTCCACCTCGGCGACCAGCCCCAGGACACCGCCCAGGCCAAGGCCGGTGTCGTGGGCGTCCAGGAGTTCCTTGATGGAGGCGAGGGTGTAGCCGCGGTCCAGGAGGTCGGCGATCTGATGGAGCCGGGTGCGATGGGCGTCGGAGTAGTGGTTGGCCCGCCCCTGACGCTCGGGGCGGGGGAGCAGACCACGGTCCTGGTAGGCGCGGATGGTGCGGACGGTGGCGCCGGTGAGATGCGCCAGCGTCTCTATGCGGTACGGCGGCCCGGCGAGCCGGTCGGTGGTCAAGGCGTCTTTCCTCGCACGGTCGTTGCCATGACGCATGCCGAGTCCGCCGCCGGGCGCCGCGGGGCCGAGCGGCGGCTCACAGCGGCGGTCCCACCCGCGCCAGCGCCCGCAACGCCCTGGGCAGGAAACGCGACAGCGCATACGAGCCCCGCGCCTCCGGAGTGACCGGAACCATCGCCTTGTTGAGCACGACCGCCCGCAGAACGGCGTCCGCTACCTTCTCCGGCGGGTAGTTCCGCAGCCCGTACACGCGCGTGGAGCGTTTCTGGCGGCGCCGCTCCTCCTGCGCGTCCACTCCCACGAAGGTCGCCGTGGCGGTGATGTTGGTGTTCACCAGGCCGGGGCATATCGCCGTGACGCCGATGCCCTGGTCGGCCAGTTCCGCGCGCAGGCACTCGCTCAGCATCAGGACCGCCGCCTTGGAGGTGCTGTAGGCGGGCAGCGCCTTGGACGGCTGATAGGCGGCCGCCGAGGCGGTGTTGACGATGTGGCCGCCCTGCCCGCGCTCGGCCATCTGCCGGCCGAAGAGACGGCAACCGTGGATGACTCCCCACAGGTTGACGTCCAGGACCCTGCGCCAGTCCTCGGGTGTCGTGTCGAAGAACGAGCCCGACAGTCCGATGCCCGCGTTGTTCACCAGCACGTCCACCACACCGTGTTCCGTGTGGACCTTCGCCGCGAGTTTCTCCATCGCCTGCTCGTCGGAGACGTCCACCGCCTCCGCCCAGGCCTCGGGCGCGCCGACCAGGAGCGACATCTCGGCGGTGCGGGCCGCGCTCTCGGCGTCCCGGTCGACGGCGATCACCCGGGCGCCCGCCTCGGCGAACGCGAACGCCGTGGCCCGTCCGATGCCGCTGCCCGCACCGGTGACCAGCACCAGCTGACCCCCGAAGCGCTCGGCGTACCGGCCGGTGGCGGCCTTGCGCACCGGCCCGCCCAGGCCGTCCCCGCGGGCCTCTCCCGCCGCCTCGGCCTCCCGCTCCCTCTCGACCGACCGGACGAAGTCGTCGATCCAGGAGGCGAGCCGGTCGGGCCGGGTGCGCGGGATCCAGTGCCCGGCCGGGAGGGTGCGCCGGGTCAACCGCGGGACCCAGTCCTCCAGTTCGTCGTACAGCCGCTCCGACAGGAACCGGTCCCCCGAAGGCGTGATGAGCTGCACGGGCGCGTGGGCGTACGCGTCCGTACGCGGGTGGCGCAGGCGGGGCCGTACGTTGTCCCGGTACAGCCAGGCTCCGTGCGCCGCGTCCGACGCCAGCGACGGCGTCGGGTAGTCGCCGGCGGGAACCTTCTCGATCCGCCGCAGGATGCCGGGCCAGCGCCTGCCGAGCGGTCCGCGCCAGGCCAGTTCGGGCAGGACGGGGGTGTGCAGCAGGTACACGTACCAGGACTTGGCGCCCTGGCCGAGGAGTTGACCGATCCGGCGCGGAGTCGGCCTGGTCAGCCGCTTGTTGATCCAGTGGCCGAAGTGGTCGAGGGACGGCCCCGACATCGAGGTGAAGGAGGCGATGCGGCCCCTGGTGCGCTCGACGGTCACGAACTCCCAGGACTGCACCGAGCCCCAGTCGTGCCCGACGAGGTGCACCGGCCGGTCCGGGCTGACCGCGTCCACGACCGCCAGGAAGTCGTCCGTGAGCTTCTCCAGGGTGAACCCGCCCCGCAGCGGCTTCGGCACGCCGGAACGGCCGTGCCCGCGGACGTCGTACAGCACCACATGGAACCCGTGGTGGTCGACCAGCCGGGACGCGACCTCGGACCACACCTCCTTGCTGTCCGGATAGCCGTGCACCAGGACGACCGTCGGCCGCTCCGGGTCGCCCAGCTCGGCCACGCACAGCTCGATCCCGCCGGTCCGCACCCGCCGCTCACGCGCGCCCTCTGGCAACGTCACTTCCCCTCCGCCTTCCCTGCCGTGTCCGCTGTCGCTCCCGTGCCCGCCCAGCCCCGGACATGCGGCAGATCGTCGTCGAGCCAGAACGCGCTCTCTTCGGGATCCGCGGAGTCGGTGACCACGAGGATCTCCTCGAACTTCGCGCCCGTGCCCCGGAACCCGAGATGGGGTTCGACCGCCCACAGGCCCGGCTGCGGCGGATGGTCGGAGAAGCGGTACGGCGACCACAGCGGCGACCAGCCCTCCCGATGACCGCGCAGCGCGTCGGACACCAGACCCTTGAGGGACTGCGTGCCGAACCCGAACAGCCGGGGCGAGAAGCGGCGCTCCCTGACCCGGTCCACCTTGTGCGCGATCACGCCGAAGGGATACGCGCGGTGCCGGTTGTCGTAGCCCTGGCGGACCATGAGGCGGTCCACGTCGGCGTAGATCTCGCGCAGCGAACGCCGCTCGCGCACCTCGCGCAGGATCAGCTCCCGGTGTGCCGCGAGGTCGGCCATCAGTTTCTCCTGCACGGGATGGGCGCCGAGCGCGCCCGAGTACCCGATGTCCGCCGTGTACCCCTGGTACACCGGTGCCAGGTCGAGGATGAACGGCATCCCCGGCTCCAGCCGGCGGTCGGTGGGGAAGAACTGCAACGGGACGCGGAAGCCGGTGAACGCCGTGCGGTCCCCGAACCAGGCGAACGGCAGGTGGAACCAGTCGCGCACGCCCCGCTCGCGCAGCCACTCCCGCTGCGTCCGCGCCGCCTCGCGCTCCGTCACACCCGGTCGCAGTCCGGCGGCCACGGCCTGCGCGCAGTCGTACGCCAGCCGCTGCACCCGTCTGAATCCCCGCAGCTCGGCGGAGAGTTCGCGTGTCCCTGCCGTCGGTGCCGTCGTCATGCCACCCCGTCCCAGCCAGTCCTCGTCGACTGCGCTACGTGTCCGTAACTTGACATCGCCGAATGTGACAGTTGTTAGAGGCCGCGTCAATAGGAGGGTTCGGGCCTGTGGACAACCTGCCGTCGCCGCCCCCGTAGCTCTCAGGCACTGCATCCCCTACGGACCCGTACATCTGAGGTCTGATGCGAAGACGGCTCTGAGGTCTGACGATTTTCGTGGCGTGCGTCACTAATTTCGATGACGTGACTGTGATCGCGACCGAAAGCCTGAGCAAGCGGTTCCCCCGGGTGACCGCTCTTGACCGGCTCTCTGTGGACGTCGGGCCCGGTGTGACCGGCCTCGTCGGAGCCAACGGGGCCGGCAAGTCCACATTGATCAAGATCCTTCTGGGTCTGTCGCCCGCCACGGAGGGCCGAGCCGAGGTGCTCGGCCTCGACGTCGCGAGCAAGGGCGCCGACATCCGCGAGCGGGTCGGCTACATGCCGGAGCACGACTGCCTGCCGCCCGACGTCTCGGCCACCGAGTTCGTCGTGCACATGGCCCGTATGTCCGGCCTGCCGCCCACCGCCGCACGGGAGCGCACCGCGGACACCCTGCGACATGTCGGCCTGTACGAGGAGCGCTACCGCCCCATCGGCGGCTACTCCACCGGCATGAAGCAGCGCGTGAAGCTCGCCCAGGCCCTCGTCCACGACCCCCAGCTGGTCTTCCTGGACGAACCGACCAACGGCCTCGACCCGGTCGGCCGTGACGAGATGCTGGGCCTGATCCGCCGTATCCACACCGACTTCGGCATCTCGGTCCTGGTCACCTCCCACCTGCTGGGCGAACTGGAGCGCACCTGCGACCACGTCGTGGTCGTCGACGGCGGCAAGCTCCTGCGCTCCAGCTCCACCACCGACTTCACCCAGACCACGACCACCCTCGCGATCGAGGTCACCGACACCGACGACCACCCGGACGGCACCCGCGCGGTCCGCGAAGCGCTCCACGCGCGCGGGGTCGACGTCCTGGACGGCAACAGCGGCCTGCCGGGCGCCGGCCACGTCCTGCTGCTGACCGCGCAGGGCGAGGAAACCTACGACGTCGTCCGGGACGTGGTCGCCGACCTCGGCCTCGGCCTCGTGCGCATGGAACAGCGCAGGCACCACATCTCCGAGGTCTTCACGGACAGCGACGCCACCAACGACCAGCAGCGGAAGGAGGCCGTCGGCCATGGCAGTTGAGCACCCGGTCACCGCCCCCTCGGGTGACCAGACCCGCATCCACAACATCGGCTACCGCAGCTACGACGGCCCCCGGCTGGGCCGCGCCTACGCCCGCCGCTCCCTCTACTCGCAGTCCCTGCGCGGCGCCTACGGCCTCGGCCGCTCGGTGAAGTCCAAGGTGCTGCCGATGCTGCTCTTCGTGGTGATGTGCGTACCCGCGGCCATCATGGTCGCCGTCGCGGTCGCCACCAAGGCCGACGAACTTCCGGTGGACTACACGCGGTACGCGATCATCATGCAGGCCGTCATCAGCCTGTACGTCGCCTCGCAGGCGCCCCAGTCCGTCTCGCGCGACCTCCGCTTCAAGACCGTGCCGCTGTACTTCTCGCGGCCCATCGAGACCGCGGACTACGTACGCGCCAAGTTCGCGGCGCTGGCCTCGGCGCTCTTCGTCCTCACCGCCGCCCCGCTGCTGGTGCTGTACATCGGCGCGCTGCTGGCCAAGCTGGACTTCGCCGACCAGACCAAGGGATTCGCTCAAGGACTCGTCTCCGTGGCCCTGCTCTCGCTGCTCTTCGCCGGTCTCGGCCTGGTCATCGCCTCGGTGACCCCGCGGCGCGGCTTCGGCATCGCCGCCGTCATCGCCGTCCTGACCATCTCCTACGGCGCCGTCTCCACGCTCCAGGCCATCGCCGAAGCGCAGAACAGCACCGGCTCCATCCCCTGGATCGGCCTCTTCTCGCCGGTCACCCTCATCGACGGCGTGCAGTCCGCGTTCCTGGGCGCCACCTCCGCCTTCCCGGGCGGGATCGGCCCCTCCAACGGGGAGGGCGTCGTCTACGTCCTCGCCGTCCTCGGCCTCATCGCCGCGAGCTACGGCCTCCTGATGCGCCGCTACCGAAGGGTCGGACTGTGACCACGCTCAGCATCGACCACGTCTCCCGCTGGTTCGGCAACGTGGTCGCCGTCAACGACATCACCATGACCATCGGCCCCGGCGTCACCGGCCTGCTCGGCCCCAACGGCGCCGGAAAGTCCACCCTCATCAACATGATGGGCGGCTTCCTGGCCCCCTCCACCGGCACGGTCACCCTCGACGGCCGGCCGGTCTGGCGCAACGAGGCGATCTACCAGCACATCGGCATCGTCCCCGAGCGCGAGGCGATGTACGACTTCCTCACCGGCCGCGAATTCGTCGTCGCCAACGCCGAGTTGCACGGCCTGGGTGCCAAGGCCGCGCAGAAGGCACTGGCCACGGTCGAGATGGAGTACGCGCAGGACCGCAAGATCTCCACGTACTCCAAGGGCATGCGCCAGCGCGTCAAGATGGCGTCCGCCCTGGTCCACGACCCGTCGCTGCTGCTGCTCGACGAGCCCTTCAACGGCATGGACCCGCGCCAGCGCATGCAGCTCATGGACCTGCTGCGGCGGATGGGCGACGAGGGCCGCACCGTGCTGTTCTCCTCGCACATCCTCGAAGAGGTCGAGCAACTCGCCTGGCACATCGAGGTCGTCGTCGCGGGCCGGCACGCGGCCAGCGGCGACTTCCGCAGGATCCGCCGTCTGATGACCGACCGCCCGCACCGCTACCTGGTGCGTTCGAGCGACGACCGCGCACTCGCGGCCGCGCTGATCGCCGACCCGTCGACGTCCGGCATCGAAGTCGACCTCGCCGAGGGCGCGTTGCGTATCCAGGCCGTCGACTTCGGCCGCTTCACCGCGCTGCTGCCGAGGGTCGCCAGGGACCACGGCATCCGGCTGCTGACGGTCTCGCCGTCCGACGAGTCCCTCGAGTCCGTGTTCTCTTACCTGGTCGCGGCGTAGGAGGCCCTGATGTACGACCCCACAGTCGCCCGGCTCACATACCGGGCCCTGCTCGGCCGTCGCCGGGCCCTCATCCTGGGCGCCCTGCCCCTGCTGCTGATCGCCATCTCCGTGGTGGTGCGCGGCCTCGCCGGCGCCGACGACCAGACGGCGTCCGACCTGCTCGGCGGGCTCGCGCTCGCCACCATGGTGCCGATCATCGGCGTCATCGCGGGCACGGGCGCGATCGGCCCGGAGATCGACGACGGCTCCGTGGTGTACCTGCTGTCCAAGCCGCTGAAGCGGCCGACGATCATCTTCACCAAGCTGATCGTGGCGGTCGCGGTGACGATGGTGTTCTCGGCGCTGCCCACGCTCATCGCCGGCTTCATCCTCAACGGCAACGGCCAGCAGATCGCCGTCGCCTACACGGTGGCCGCGCTGGTCTCCTCCATCGCCTACGCGGCGGTCTTCCTGCTGCTGGGCACGGTGTCCCGGCACGCGGTGGTCTTCGGCCTCGTCTACGCCCTCGTCTGGGAGGCCCTGTTCGGCTCCCTGGTACCGGGTGCGCGCACGCTCAGCGTCCAGCAGTGGTCGCTGGCCGTCGCCCAGAAGGTGGCGGGCGGTGACCTCATCACCTCGGACGTCGGACTGACCACGGCGACGGTGCTGCTGGTCGTGGTGACCGTGCTGGCCACCTGGTACGCGGGACAGAAGCTGCGGGCGCTGACGCTCGCCGGCGAGGAGTGACCGGTCCTGCCGGGGCGCGGGGCGGCCGCTCTTGACGGCGGCTTCACCTGCGCCCCGGCACACTGGGCCGAACGGACCTGGCTAGGAGGACGGGGATGGCGGACGACGATCCGGGGAGCGGCCGTCGCGAGCGGTCCGAGGGCGAGGTGTGGAACGACCTCGTGCTGGACGAGGACTTCATACGTGCCGCCGATACGTCCGAACCGTCCGCCCGGGCCCGGATGCTGGCCGCGCGCTGGCGGGCGGAGGAGCCCGAGCCGCAGCCCTGGCGCTCCGACGATCCGCCCGCGGGCTGGTTCTTCAGCAAGGCCCGCCGACGCAGGTGGCGCCGCCGGTAGCCGTCCCTCGGCCTCGCCCGTCGCACGGGTGTTTTATTCGGTGGCGCCCAACTCGCCCCCCGGGCACAGTGGTTGTACCCGCAGGGCCGGAAGGGTTCCGGTGTCACAGACTGGGAGGAGCTCGACGATGTCCATGCACGACAGTCCGTCGAGTTCCCTTCAGGGCAGCCAGGAGCGGGTTCCGGAGTAGTTAGCCCTCCGTCGAACCCGTTCCGTACAGGGGAGCTGCCCGGGGCGGCCGCTTCGAGCACGCGATTGTCGCTCTCGCGTGGGCCGCCCACCCGGAGGATTGGCCGAGAGGCAAGGCACCGGCTTGCTAAGCCGTGGTCGGGGGCAACCCCGCGCACGTTCGATCCGTGCATCCTCCGCGAGGCGTTGTCACTGGGACTGGGCAGGAGTTGTGCGGGGGGCGCGGCTTGGCGCCGGCGCGTGGGCCTTGTGCCGGTGGAGTGCGGGTGCGGGTCCGTCGTGGCTGGTCGCGCAGTTCCCCGCGCCCCTGATCGCTGCGGCGATCGGCCGCCCGTTGCGGCCCTGCGTCCCTGGTCGCTTACGGCGATCGCGCCCCGCGTCCCTGTGCTCCTGGACGCCTGCGGCGAACTACCGCCCGTCGTGCCTCCGCGTCCCTGAGCGCCTGCGGCGATCGGCCGCCTGCCGCGTCCCCGCGTCCCTGGTTGTCTGCGGGGATCGGCCGCCTGTCGCGGCCCTGCGTCCCTGGTTGTCTGCGGCGATCGGCCGCCCGTTGCGCCCCTGGTCGCTTACGGCGATCGCGCCCCGCGTGCCCGTGCTCCTGGTTGCCTGCGGCGATCGGCGCGCCCCCGTGCTCGCGGCTCGGTGTTTCTGCGGCCTGTGGCCTGCCGCCTGGGGTGGTCGGGGTGGGCACGCGTTCTCGGGGTTCCGTGTCGTTGGTCGCCCGGGGTGGTCGGCGCATTGGCGGCGTGTTTTCGTGGGGCTCCCCAGAGCCTTGGCCTGGCGGGGGAGGGAAGCAGCTTTCGCTTCCCTCCATCCATGCGGGCCCGTACCGCCTATGCGGCCAGCATGCCTTCCAGGGTTACGGCGATGCCGTCCTCGTCGTTCGAGGTGGTTACCTCGTCTGCCACGGCCTTCAGTTCCTCGTGGGCGTTGGCCATGGCTACGCCGTGGGACGCCCAGGCGAACATCGGGATGTCGTTGGGCATGTCGCCGAAAGCGATCGTGTCGGCGGCCTTCAGGCCGAGGCGACGGGCCGCCAGGGAGAGGCCCGTGGCCTTGGAGAGGCCAAGGGGGAGCAGTTCCACGATGCCCGCGCCGGCCATCGCGACGGTGACGAAGCCGCCCGCGGCCCGCCGGGCCGCCGCGGCCAGCTCGTCGTCCGACAGCTCGGGATGCTGTATGTAGATCTTGCTCAGCGGGGCGGACCAGAGGTCGGACGCGTCCGTGAACGGCGTCGACGGCAGGGCGCCGGTGACCGCGTAACCGGGGCCGACCAGCACGTCCCCGTCCAGGCCGTCACGGCTGGCCGCCAGGTACAGCGGGCCGACCTCCGCCTCGATCTTGGCCAGCGCCACACCGGCCAGCTGCCGGTCCAGGGTCACCGAGGTCAGCAGGCGGTGCGCGCCGGCGTCGTAGACCTGGGCGCCCTGGCCGCAGACCGCGAGGCCGTCGTAACCGAGGTCGTCGAGGATGTGCCGGGTCCACGGAACCCCGCGGCCCGTCACCACGATGTGCGCCGCGCCCGCCGCGGTGGCCGCGGCGAGGGCGTCACGGGTGCGCTGCGAGATCGAGTCGTCGGAGCGCAGCAGCGTCCCGTCGAGGTCGGTCGCGACCAGGCGGTAGGGGAACGCGGCGGTCACTTGGCCACCGGCTCCAGGATCTCCCGGCCGCCGAGGTACGGGCGCAGCACCTCGGGCACGTACACGGAACCGTCGGGCTGCTGGTGGTTCTCCAGGATCGCGACGATCGTGCGCGGGACGGCGCAGAGCGTGCCGTTGAGCGTGGCCAGCGGGCGGACCTGCTTGCCCTCACGGAACCGGATCGACAGCCGGCGGGACTGGAACTCGGTGCAGTCCGAGGTCGAGGTCAGCTCGCGGTACTTGCCCTGGGTCGGGATCCACGCCTCGCAGTCGAACTTGCGGGCGGCCGAGGAGCCGAGGTCACCGGAGGCGACGTCGATGACCCGGAACGGCAGCTCCAGGGAGGACAGCCACTGCTTCTCCCACGCCAGCAGACGCTGGTGCTCGGCCTGCGAGTCCTCGGGCCTGACGTACGAGAACATCTCGACCTTGTCGAACTGGTGGACACGGAAGATGCCCTTGGTGTCCTTGCCGTGCGAACCGGCCTCGCGGCGGAAGCAGGGCGAGAAGCCCGCGTAGCGCAGCGGCAGCTTGTCCGCGTCGATGATCTCGTCCATGTGGTACGCGGCGAGCGGGACCTCGGAGGTGCCGACCAGGTAGAGGTCGTCCTTGTCGAGGTGGTAGACGTCCTGGGCCGCCTGCCCGAGGAAGCCGGTACCGGCCATGGACTGGGGGCGGACCAGCGCCGGGGTGAGCATCGGCGTGAAGCCGGCGGCCGTGGCCTGCGCGATCGCCGCGTTGACCAGGGCCAGCTCGAGCAGGGCGCCGACGCCGGTGAGGAAGTAGAAGCGGGAGCCGGAGACCTTCGCGCCGCGCTCGACGTCGATCGCGCCGAGGATCTGGCCGAGCTCCAGGTGGTCCTTGGGTGCGAAGCCCTCGGCGCCGAAGTCGCGGATCGTGCCGTGCGTCTCGAGGGTGACGAAGTCCTCCTCGCCGCCCACGGGCACGTCGGGGTGCACGAGGTTGCCGAGGCGCTGCAGCAGCTCCTGGGTCTCGGCGTCGGCGGCGTCGCGCTCGGCGTCGGCCACCTTGACGTCGGCGGCGAGCTGGCTCGCCTTCTTCAGCAGCTCGGCCTTCTCGTCCGCGGAGGCCTTGGGGATGAGCTTGCCGAGCGACTTCTGCTCGGCGCGCAGCTCGTCGAAGCGGACGCCGGACGACCTGCGTCGCTCGTCGGCGGACAGGAGGGAGTCGACGAGCGCGACGTCCTCTCCACGGGCGCGCTGGGAAGCGCGCGCACGGTCGGGGTCCTCACGGAGCAGGCGAAGGTCAATCACGCGGTCAAGGCTACCCGTGCGGGGTTGCGGCTCACGACACCATTCCGTACGGTGCGCGGCCCGTTCCGAATCATGGCTTACGTTCCGTTATGAGTGAATTGCCCAACGTGTCAATAAAAAGTGTCTCACTCCCTGGGACGGGGCATGTGGCGGGCGTCTCGTTGACCCGATTCCCTTGCGGGAGCCGGGACTTGGGGGAGCTGTTGTCCACAGGTGTCCGCACTTCCCGAATAGTTATCCACAGGGTGTGCGAAAGATCTGTGGACATTGGAATTGATCATTCCGATACGGCTGTACGGGGTAGGTAATTCCTTGCCCAAACCTGGCTCCGACCCACTTTCGGGTGGAAATGGGTCGCCCCAAAGGATTGATCGAAGGAAACAGGTGGACGAAGGGTGACCCGGCGGGTGAGGGTCACCGTGGGGTGCTGTAGGGCGATTTGTCGACTGGATGACGGTTCGTTGTCGACTTGTCCCCAGGTCGAGAACCAGGCCTGTGGATAACTTCTGTGGATAACGAAGATGTGCAGATAGGACCGGCCGGAACGGCTCCTAGAACCGGCCGTCCTGGCAGCGCGCCACCCAGTCCGCCGCCGCCACGAACTCCCCGTCCGAGGTCCCGCGCAGCGGAGCCGCCACATCCGCCACGTTCACTTCCGCACGCGGGTACGAGCCCAGGAAGCGCACCTCACGGCAGATCCGCTTCAGCCCCATGAGGGCTTCGGCCATCCGACGGTCGGAGATGTGCCCCTCGGCGTCGATGCAGAAGCAGTAGTTGCCGATACCGGCGCCGGTCGGGCGGGACTGGAGCAGCATGAGGTTGACGCCCCGGGTGGCGAACTCGCCCAGCAGGTCGCGCAGGCCACCGGGGTGGTCGTCGCGCTGCCACAGGACGACGGACGTCTTGTCCGCGCCGGTCGGTGCCGCGGGCCGGGCGGGCCTGCCCACCAGCACGAACCGGGTCTGGGCGTTCTCGGCGTCGTGGATCTCGGTCTCCAGGGCGGTCAGCCCGTACCGGGCGGCCGCGAACTCGCCCGCGAAGGCGGCGTCGTAACGGCCCTCCTGGACCAGCCGGGCCGCGTCCGCGTTCGAGGCGGCCGACTCCCAGGCGGCTTCCGGCAGGTTCGCCTTCAGCCAGTTGCGCACCTGCGGCTGCGCGGCCGGATGCGCGGAGACCGTCTTGATGTCCGTGAGCTGCGTACCGGGCCGGACCAGCAGCGCGAAGGTGATCGACAGCAGCACCTCGCGGTAGATCATCAGCGGTGTGCCCGCGACCAGCTCGTCCAGGGTCGTGGTGATCCCGCCCTCGACGGAGTTCTCGATGGGCACGAAGGCGGCCTCGGCCTCGCCGGTGCGCACCGCGTCCAGGGCGGACTGCACCGAGACGTACGGGATCAGCTGCCGGGTGGCCGCCTCCGGAAGCGTGCGCAGGGCGACCTCCGTGAAGGTGCCCTCGGGGCCGAGATACGCATAGCTCGCTGGCATGACCTCACCCTAATGGCCCTTGCCGAAGCAGGAGTACGTGTCTCAAGACAGCCCCACGCAGGGATGAATCCACCCGAGGAGGTAATTTCCCGCTCCCGGACTCCCGGCTTCCGGGTGCCCCGGCCGCATGGGCTCCCCGGCTCCCCGGGCCTCACGCCTCCAGCAGGCGCTGTCCCACGTACTCGCCCTCCGCCGCCCCGCCCGGTACCGCGAACAGGCCGCTCGACTCGTGGCGGATGTACTTCGACAGGGCGTCGCCGCGGTCCAGCTTGCGCTGCACGGTGACGAAGCCGCGCAGCGGGTCCGCCTGCCAGCAGACGAACAGCAGGCCCGCGTCCGGGGTGCCGTCCGGGTCGATGCCGTCGTGGTAGGAGAAGGGCCGCCGCAGCATGGCCGCTCCGCCGTTCTGATCGGGGCGGGTGATGCGGGCGTGCGCGTTGATGGGGACGACGAGATCGCCGTTCGCGTCGGTCTTCTCCAGGTCCATCGCGGTCGTCTCGGCGCCGCCGGACAGCGCGGCCCCGTCGGATTTGCGGCGCCCGATGACCTGTTCCTGAGCCGTGACCGGCAGCTTCTCCCAGTCGTCGAGGAGCATGCGGATACGGCGTACGACGGCGTAGGAGCCGTCGGCCATCCAAGCGGGGTCCTTGGCGCTGTCCGACGGGACGAAGATGCGCTGGTCGAAGTCCGGGTCGGCCGGCTTGGGGTTGCGGGTGCCGTCCAGCTGGCCCATCAGGTTGCGGGCCGTCATGGGGTGGGCGGTGGCGCCCGGCGTCCGGTTGAAGCCGTTCATCTGCCAGCGGACCCTGGCCGCTGTGCCCGCGTCCTTCTGGATCGCGCGCAGGGCGTGAAAGGCGACCAGGGCGTCGTTCGCGCCGATCTGTACCCAGAGGTCGCCGTTGCTGCGTGTCTTGTCGAGGTGGTCGGAGGAGAAGTCGGGGAGCGGGTCCAGGGCGACCGGGCGCTGCTTCTCCAGGCCGGTGCGGGCGAAGAAGCTGTTGCCGAAGCCGAAGGTGACCGTCAGCGAGGAGGGTCCCGCGTCCCGGGCCACGTCGGTGTCGTCGGTGGCGGCGGCCTCGCCCGCCATCAGCCGCCGGGCCGTCTCCGACCAGCGGCGCAGCAGTGCGGCGGCCTCTTTCCGGCTCGCGCCGGCCGCGAGGTCGAAGGCGACGAGATGGCCGCGGGCCTGGAGGCCCTGGGTGATGCCCGGCTGATGTTTCACGTGGAACATCGCCTCGTCGGCGCCGATCGAGGACAGCGGAGTCGCCTGCGAGGGGGCGGCCGTGTAGCCGACGGCCCCGCCGGCCGCACCGAGCGCGAGCCCGGTGGCGCCGGCGGTGCCGAGCAGCCTGCGCCGCGTCAGCCCCTCGGGGGCGGGGGTTTCCGAGGAGACCCCTTCTGCTGCATCCACGGGAGGCCGGGCCTCGGGGAGGGACTGCGGAATGGACTGGTCGGGCATGGTGCGGTTCAGCCGATCTGCGCGTTCTTGGAGACGGTCACCTGGTCGATGTCGGAGGTCCGCACGGTCACGGAGATCTCCCACTCGCCGGCCATGGGGATCTGCACCCCGTTGGCCGACCAGTGGCCGGTGGTGATGTGGTCGGGGACGACCGGCAACGGCCCGATGTCCTTGGCCTCGAGGGTGAAGGCGACCTTGACCTCGGGCACGTCGAAGGCGCGGCCGTTGGGCCGGGTCACATAGACGTGCATCTCGTTGGCGCCGGTGCGCGCGGGGTCGAGGTCGACGCTGACCACGCCCTTGCCGTCCGTGCCGCCGGTGTCGAACGACATGTCCAGCGTCAGGGCACCCGACGCGGAGTCCCCCGCGGAGGACGAGGAGGACGAGGCCCGGTTGGCCGCGGCGGCGTCCTGTTCCGTACGGCCGGGTTCGGTCGACGTCAGGACGGTGGTGACGGCGAGCACCACGACGGCGACGCCGGCCTCGGCGAGCACCGAGCGGCGCAGGCCGGAGCGGTGGGTGTCGGAGTCCCGCAGCCGCTTCTGCCGGGTGGCGTCGACGGCGGCCTGCTGCCGGGCGAGCTGAGCGGCCCGCTTGGCGCTTCCGGAGCCGGGCTTGGCGTCGCCGGACGTCTGCTGGGCGGTGTCGGCGGTCCCGGCCGACGTCGTGACGCGCTCCTTCTCGGGTGCGGACTTCCGTACCGCTTCCTCGTTCGTCGTGTCCGCCAGCCGTGCCGTCCACCGCCGCGAGATCCACGCGACGCCGACGAGCAGCGCCACGAGCCCGATCTTGAGGAGCAGCAGTTGGCCGTAGCGGGTGTCGGTGAAGGCGGACCAGGAGCCGAGCTGGCGCCAGGACTGGTAGGTGCCGGTGGCGACCACGACGGAGACGCTGCCGAGGGCCAGCCGGGAGAACCGGCGCGCGGCGGGGGCCTCGACGGGTCGGTCGGCGGGCGCCCGGTACAGGGCGACGAGGAGCGCGGTGAGTCCACCGAGCCAGGTCGCGACCGCCAGCAGGTGCAGCACGTCGACCGGCATGGCGATGCCCGGCTGGAGTCCGGTCGAGGCGTGCTCGGCCATGGCCCAGCTGGCCGCGAGTCCGGCGGCCACGACGGTTCCGCCGATGGCGAGCCCGAAGGTCAGGTCCCGCTTCTCCTCGCCCTCGCGCTTGTCGTACGCGCCGAAGAGCACGGCGATGAACAGCGCGGCCGCGGCGAGCAGCAGCAGTCGCGACACCAGGGCCGCGCCCGTCTTGGTCTGCAGGACCTCCCCGAGGAGCTCGAGGTCGAAGACGTCGCCGAGCTTGCCGGAGCTGGTGTAGGAGCCGCGCAGGAGAAGCAGGAACAGGGTGGCCGCGGTCATCGCGACCCAGCCGGTGACGACGAGCCGCTGCAGGACCCGTACCCCGGTGCCGCGCTGCCAGCAGGCGAGCACGAAGGCGGCCCCGCCGGTCATCACGATGAACCCGGCGTACGACGCGTACCGGCCGAAGCCGTAGAGCCAGCCGACGACACCTCCGCCGGCCTTCTGGTCGGACACCGAGACGCTGGTCGCGGAGGGGGAGCCGATGGAGAAGGTGTAGGCGCCGGCGACGGGATGACTGTCGGCCGACACCACCTGGTAGGTCACCGTGTAGGTGCCGTCGGGCAGCCCGGAGTGCAGTTGCACGGCGTAGGTCGTGCCGCTGACCTCGGACGGTTTGCCGGTGTCGACCCGGGCGCCCTTGGGGTCCAGGACGCGCAGCGAGTCGTCGTTCATCGAAACGGTCTCGGAGAAGGTCAGCGTCACCTGTGTGGGCGCCTTGTCGACCACCACCCCCTGTGCGGGGTCGCTGCCGGTCAGCGCGGCGTGCGCGGCTGCGGGCCCGGCGCCGGCCAGGAGCGCACCGGTGACCGCCAGGAACAGCAGCACGAGCATCCGGACGCGGGGGGCGATGGTCTGCGTCAAGGTGGTCCCTCCCTCAGTGGCCGGTGTTCGGGGTGTACGTGGCGGACTCCACCGGCATCTCGACCTCGACGGGGTCGGACGCGGCGAAGTGCAGCTCGACGGTCACCGTCCCGCCCCGCACCGGCTTGCTCTTCAGCTTCTCGAACATCAGATGGTTTCCGCCGCTCTTGAAGACGAGTTGACCGTGCGCGGGCACGTCCAGGGACGTGACCTCCTCCATGGAGGACCCGACGGTCTCGTGGAGGGTGACGCTGCCCGCGGCGGTGCTCGTGACGGAGGTCAGCTCGTCCTTCGTACCGCCGTTGTTGACGATGGTCAGGAAACCGGCGGCCATGGTGTCGGAGACGGGCTGCGGGATGTAGGCGGCCCGGACGGACAGTTCGGCCCGCCCGCCGGAGTCCGATCCGCACCCCGTGAGCAGCAGTACCGTCCCGGTGATCACAGCGATGGGTACGGCGAACAGCCGCACGGGCCCGGCGGGCATCACACGCCTCACGGGTTCGCGCCCTTGAGGATCTTGGGGAGGTCCTTGGTGTAGTCGTCGACGTCGGCATCCTCGCCGTACAGGAGGTATCCCCCGTCGGTCTTCGGGGAGAAGGCGACGACCTGGGTGCCGTGGGTGGAGACGATCTTGCCGTTCTTGTCCTTGTGCGGTGCCTCGACGGAGATGCCGACGGTGCGGGCGGCGGCCTGGATCGTCGCGAACTTCCCGGTCAGGCCGACGACCTGTGGGTCGATGCCCTTGAGCCACTTGCCGAGCGCGGCCGGGGTGTCACGGTCCGGGTCGGTGGTGACGAACACGACGCGCAGTTCGTCCTGCTCGGCCTGGGACAGCTGCTTCTTGGCGACGGCGATGTTGCTCATCGTCAGCGGGCAGACGTCCGGGCAGTTGGTGTAGCCGAAGTAGATCAGCGTCGGGTGGCCCGCGGTCTGCTTGCGGAGGTCGTAGCTCTTGCCCTGGGTGTCGGTGAGGACCAGGTCGGGCTTGGGGAAGGGCTGGTCGAGCACGGTCGCGGCCTGCTGCTTGCCGTCCTCGGAGACGGCGGCGACGGGGCTGCTGCCGCTGTCGCCGCTGCCGCAGGCGGAGAGGGTGAGGGTGGCGGCGGCGAGCAGCGCGGCCACGGCGAACGTCTTCTTGCGCATAGAAAAATGTCCCAGATGTGTGAACTCCGGCGCGCACCGGGGGGTACGGGTCGGGCTGTACGACAGGGCGTACGGCCCGGTGCGCGCCGTCGAGAAGCAGGCGTCGGGCGACGGCGGCCGCCCGACGCGGGGGGTGCGGCTCAGGCCTCGGTCGTGGTCCGACGGCGGCCGGCGAGCACGCCGTACGCCACACCGGCGGCGCCGACGACGATGCCGACCACGCCGAGGACCCGGGCGGTCGTGTCACTGCTGTCCGAGTCGGAGGCCGCCTCGGTCGTCGAGGCGGCCGCCTTGGCGTCGTCGGCGGACTCGTCGGAGGCGTCCTCGGCGGTCGTGCCGTGGGAGTGCTCGTCCTCGGAGGCGGCGGCCAGGGCGAGCACCGGGGCCGGGTTCTCCGGCTCCTCGGCGCCGTCCTCCTGGACCTCGATCCAGCGCACGACCTCCTTGTTGGAGTACGTCTGGATCGCCTTGAAGACGAGCTCGTCGGCGTCCTCGGGGAGCGCGCCGACGGAGACCGGGAACTTCTGGAAGTAACCGGCCTCGATGCCCTTGCCGGTGGCGGTCCAGGTGATCTTGGAGACGGCCTCGGAGATCTGCTTGCCGTGCAGCTCGATGGGCTTGGCGAGCTTCGACTTGGTGACCACGATCTTCCAGCCGTTGATCGGCTCCGGCATCGCGGAGGCCAGCGGGTGGTCGGTCGGGAAGGCGACCTCGAGCTTGGTGGTCGAGGCGTTGTCCCGCTCGTTGGGAACCTTGAAGTCGACGACCGCGTAGCCGCCCTTGGCGGCGGTGCCCTCGGCGGCGACGCTGACGTGCGCGAAGGCGGGCGAGGACAGGACGAGAACGGCGGAACCGGCGACGGCAGCGGCGGCGGCGACGCGGGAGGCGATACGAGAGGCCTTCATGAAAGCGAGCACTCCACTCTGAGTGAATCTGCGGGTGGGAGAGGCGTGGGCACGGATGTGCGCACACGCGCGTGCCGCACGACGGCGGCCGTTCCCCCCGGGTGTGGAGTGCTGGTCGTGTCGTGTCAGGCAGCGAGGACGAGGAGGGATACGTCCGGCGGACCGCGCCTGATCACCGAGTGCTGGAGTGCGGCGGTCCGGGGCGCGGGCGCCTCCGCGAGCAGGGCGGTGCGCGGGACGCGCGGTCCCGCCCCGGGCGCGGCGGGCAGCCCGGCGAGCAGGGCGCGCACCAGTGCGAGCGCCCCGCGCAGGGAGCGTACGAGCGCCCCCTCGGCGACGCCGTGGGCCGACAGGGCGAGCAGCCGCAGCACGGCCGTGTCACCGCGTCGCAGCAGCCATCCGGCGGCGACGGCCGCGAGGACGTGGCCGAGCAGCATGGGCAGGGACGGCAGCAGGGACATCGACGTGCCGGCGGTGGTCAGGGCATCCGCGGGATGATGCGCGGAACCCATCCCGCTCATGCCGCTCATGTCCGTACCGCCCCCGGCGGTGTGGCCGGCGCCGCTCGTGTAGAGCCGCGCGTCGACGAGGATCCGCTGGGCCTGGGCGGGGCTGATCGGCGCCGCGGCGGCCCCGCACACCAGCCGGGCCGCCCGTTCGACGAGCGTGGCGTCGGACATGGCCGACGCCGTGGTGGAGGCGGCGGCAGTGACGGAGGCGGTGTGCTGGCCGAGTCCGAACAGCGTGTGCAGCACGGTCTGTCCGACCGCGAGCAGTACCGCTATGCCCGGCAGTGACCGCTCGCGTCCGGCGAACGGCACCACGACCGCGAGGGCGCCCAGGAATCCCGCGCCCAGCGTCCACAGCGGAACCGTGGCGCACGAGGCCATGGTGTGCCCGGCCGCGGCCAGCACGACGCAGACCGCGGCGAACACCGCGGACCGCAGCAGCCGTAGATCGCGACCTGAGCGCTCGCTGTGGGGGGCAGTCATGGCGGGGTCATCATCGCACTGGCTTCACCGCGGCCATACGGCAGGTCCACAAGATTCCGTACGATGCGGAAGATCACCTTCTGTTAGGACTGGTGCGACTGATGACCCTGAGTCCCACATACACCGATTTCAGGGCCGCAGGCATCCCCCATATGGGCGGCATCACGTGGAATTCGCGCTTACACAGGGCCTTGAGGGGCAATACGTATCGGTATGTCGAGCCGCGGCCTGGAGGCTGGAGCATGAGCATCTGGTGGTCACTCCATCTGCGGCGCGATGCCGCGAGCGTTCCGCTCGCCCGCCGCCTGCTGCTCGGCACCATGGAGACGGCGGGCGTCGATCCCGACGTCTGTTACGACCTTTCCGTCGCCCTGAGCGAAGCCTGTGCCAACGCCGTCGAGCACGGCGGGGGAGCCGCGCGCGGCGGCTGTTCGGAGGCGTACCGCGTCACCGCCTACCTCGACGGCGAGAAGTGCCGCATCGAAGTCGCCGACTCGGGGCCGGGTTTCGCCCGCGGGCGCACCCCCCGCGTCGACCGCTCCGCGCACGGCGACACCTACGCCGAGCACGGCCGCGGCCTCTACCTCATTCAGGAACTCGCCGACCACGTCCACATCGGCAACATGCCGGGACGCAGCGGTGCGGTGGTCAGCTTCGACAAGATCCTCAAGTGGCGCAAGGACGCTCCCCTGATGGCCGTCTGACCGTCCATCAGGCCGTACGGTCGCCGATCTTGGCCGGTCAGGGCCGGTAGGAGCCCTCGGGGAGCGGGAGTTCAGCTTTCTCAGCACTCACAGGTCGCTCTCAGCGTTCCCCCATGTCGCTGACTGGTGGCGTTCCTACGTTCATGTCCATGACGGGAAACCACAAAGACTCCACCATCACGCGGCGCCGCGCCCTCGCGGTGACCGGCGGCACGGTCGCGGCCGGCGGACTCGCCGTCGCCGGGTACCAGTCGGCCTTCGCCGACACGGCCGCGGACGACGGGGCGAGCGCGTCGGCGTCCGCCGCCTCGACCTCCACGAGCAGCAGCTGTATGACGCTGATGACGAGCGTCACGGAAGGGCCCTACTACCTCGACGGTGCCTTGGTGCGCAAGGACATCACCGAGGGCAAGAACGGTGTGCCGCTGACCCTGCGCCTCACCGTCGTCGACGCCACCGACGGCTGCACGCCGGTCTCCGGAGCCGCTGTCGAGATCTGGCACTGCGACGCCTGGGGTTACTACTCCGGCTACACGACCGCCAACCCCGGCGGTTCGGCCCCGGCGGAGAGCGAGGACGGCTCCACCGCCGACGACGACACCTACCTGCGTGGCTACCAGATCGCCAACGCCAACGGGGTCGTCAAGTTCGAGACGATCTTCCCGGGCTGGTACACCCCGCGCACCTGCCACATCCACCTCAAGGTGCACACGGGCGGCCAGAAGGAGGACGGCACCTACGAGGGCGGCAAGGTCAACTACACCGGCCAGCTCTTCTTCCCCGACGCCGCCGCCGAGGAGATCTTCACCCTGGAGCCCTACTCCAAGCACTCCGGCAGCTACACCACCCTCGACAACGACATGGTCTACGACGGCGGCGGCACCTCCAGCGGCCTGCTGACCCTGAAGGCCGTGCACAAGGCCGACCCCTCCAAGGGCTACAAGGGCTCCATCACCCTGGGTGTCGACCCCGACGCCGAGAACACCGGCGCGGGCGGCGGCGGAGGCGGCGGCGGTACGCCCCCCAGCGGCGCCCCGAGCGACGCCCCGACGGGCACCCCGCCGAGCGACGCCCCGTCGGCCTCCGCCTCCTCATAGGGTCGGGACATGACAAGCCGTGAGGACGAGGCGCTCGCGCAGGCCGCGGTGGCCGCGCTGACGGGGCAACTGGCCCTGGCTCCCAAGCCGGGCCTGCCCGACCCACGTGACCTGGCCGCCCGCGTCACCCGCAAGGACCACTGCGGGCTGCGCTGGTCGGCCAAGGCGCTCGCACCCGGCCTCGCGGCGATGGCCGCGGCCGCCCGCCGCACCGGCGAACCCACGCCCCGGCTCCGCGCGGAGCTGGGCGCGATCGGAAGGTGCACCGAACACTCGGTGGGCCTGGCCGGGGGCGGGCACCGGGGTGCGCTGTGGACGCTCGGCCTGCTGGTCGCGGCGGCCGCCCTCGACACCCGCGCGCGGGGCGTCGAGGTCGCCGCGACCGCCAAGCGGATCGCCGCCCATCCCGACCGGGCCGCTCCACGGCGGCCCTCGCGGGGCGCGACGGTCTCGGCGAAGTACGGCGCGGCCGGCGCCCGTGGCGAGGCACGCGCCGGGTTCCCGCACGTACGGCGGGCCCTGGACGCGCTCGCCGCGGCCCGCTCGGCCGGCGCGGACGAGCCCGAGGCACGGCTCGACGCCCTGCTCACCGTCATGTCCACCCTCCAGGACACCGAACTCCTGCACACCGCGGGCCCGCTGGGGCTGCGTCATGTGCAGGCCGGTGCCCGCGGCATCCTGGAGGCGGGCGGAACGGCGACCCCGGCCGGCCGCGCGGCCCTGACCGACCTCGACACCGACCTCCACACGCGCGCGTGGAGCCCACGCGGCAGCGCGGGCCTCCTGGCGGGCGCACTTTTCGTGGACTCCCTACCGGTCACCGCACTCACCCGGGCGGCTTGAGCCGGACGACGACGAACGACGGTGACCGGTGACCGGTGACCGGTGAGCGGTGAGCGGTGACGGCGGCGAGGGGTGACGGCGGCGAGGGGTGACGGCGGCGAGGGGTGAGGGCGGCGGTGCTCTGCGGGCCGGCTCAGGGCGTGCTCCGGGCGTGCTCAGGGCGTGTTCCGGGCCGCCTCAGGGCGTGCTCAAGCGTGCTGAGGGGAGTGCGGCGCCGTCAGCCCGCCGGGACCAACGCGGCCGAGTGCTCGGTCGTCCGGACGGCCGCGGCCCTCCGGGCCGCCGGGCCCATCGCGTAGGACGCCGCGACCATCGCCGCGCCCAGCAGCAGCCAGCCCGGTGTGCCCCACTCGACCAGCAGCCAGGTCAGGACCAGCGGACCGAGGGTGCGGGCCACCGTGACGCCGGTGCCGAACAACCCCTGGTACTCGCCGACCCGGTCGGCCGGCGCCAGGTCGAAGGAGAGCTGCCAGGAGCCCGCGGACTGCCCCATCTCCGCGACCACCTGAAGCACCGACCCCAGCACCAGCACGCCCGCCGCCACCCAGGGCGAGGCACCCGCGGACAGGGCGAACACCGCGCACGCGGCGCACATCACCCAGCCCGCCCGACGCACCGCGCGCGTGGCGCTCGCCAGTCCCGTCACGCCACGCGCCGCCCGCACCTGGAACACCGTCACCACGGCGGTGTTGAGCACGAACAGCGCGGAGACCAGCCAGGCGGGCGCCCCGGTCCGCTCGGTGATCCACAGCGGCAGCACCAGACTGAGCAACGGCATCCGCAGCAGCAGCACGGTGTTCAGGAGCGCCACCAGGGCGTACGGCCGGTCCCGCAGCACACCCAGGCCGCTCCCGCGCGGCCGGACCTTTCCGGGCGCCACCCGGGGCAGCCCGGCGAGCAGTGCCGCGCACACCAGGAAGCTCACCGCGTCGACCACGAACACCCCGAGGTACGCCTCCCGTGTCCCGGCGTTCAGCGCGAGCCCGCCGAGGCCGGCGCCCACCGCCAGACCCGCGTTCAGGGTCGCCTGGAGCCGCGCGAGCAGCCCGGTCCGCTCCCCGGCGGGCACCAGCCCGGCCAGCAGGGCCTGCCGGGCCGCCGCGAGCCCCGACTGCGCGGCCGCGTATCCGCACGCCACGAGCACGAACGGCACGAACCCGCGTACGAGGGTGAAGGACGCCACCGCGAGCCCGGTCGCGAGGGCCAGCAGCACCGCCGTCCCGCGCGCCCCGCGCCGGTCGGCCAGTCGCCCCAGCGGCACCCCGGCCAGCGAGCCGACCGCCCACCCGAGGGTGAGCCCGAGCCCCACGTGCGCGGGGCCGAGACCGATCACCTGAGTGAAGTACAGGGCCGACGTCGTGTAGTACGCGCCGTCCCCGACCGAGTTGCTCAACTGGGCGAGCGCGAGCAGCCGCCGTGGGCGAGTCTTCGACATACCGATGACGCTAGAGCCGCAGTGGGCCGCTCGACAGCACCAATCAGGGGTCGTGAAACTGGCCCAATTCCGTTCCGATCATGGTGCGTCCGATCCGACCGATCATGGCCCGGTCCCGCTCGGGTCCGCTCGGGTCCGGTCGGGACCCGCTCCGGTCAGTCCCGGCCCAGCACCTTCGTCAGCGCGTCCAGGGCCTCCGGATACAGCCGCTCGCGGGGCGTGCCGTACCCCACGACCAACCCCTGCGGGCGTCCCGGGCCGGGAGTGTGCCAGTGCTCGCCCAGCCGGCCCACCGCGAGCCCCTCCGCCTCCGCCCGCGCCAGCACCTCCGCCTCGTCGCCGACCTCCACCAGCGCGTGCAGCCCGGCCGCGATGCCGCGCACGCCCCGGTCCGTGCCCACCCGTTCCAGGAGCAGGTCCCTGCGGCGGCGGTAGCGCAGCCGGCACGCGCGTACGTGCCGGTCGTAGGCGTGGCTGTGGATCAGCTCGGTCAGCGCGAGCTGCCCGATGGACTCGGTGTGGTGGTCGCTGTGCAGCTTGGCGTCGGCGACCGCGTCCACCAGCTGCGGCGGCAGCACCATCCAGCCGAGCCGCAGCGCGGGCCCGAGCGTCTTGGAGGCGGTGCCCAGATACACGACCTGGCCGGGCGCCATCCCCTGGAGCGCGCCGACCGGCTGCCGGTCGTAGCGGAACTCCCCGTCGTAGTCGTCCTCGACGATCAGCCCGTCACGCGCGCGTGCCCACTCCGTGAGCGCCCGCCGCCGCCCCGGGTGCAGCGTCACACCGGTCGGGTACTGGTGCGCGGGCGTGACGACCACGGCTCCGGCGTCGCCGAGTTCCCCGACGCGTACCCCGCGCTCGTCCACCGGTACCGGCGTCACGGTCCCGCCGTTGCGTCGTACGACCTCGCGGTGGAAGGGCAGCCCGGGGTCCTCCATCGCGATCCCGGCGCCGCCCAGCACGCGCGTGAGGAGCGCGAGGCCCTGCACGTACCCGGAGGTGATCACGATCCGCTCGGGCGGCGCGATGACGCCCCGCGCCCGCCCCAGATAGCCCGAGAGCGCGGTGCGCAGTTCGATGCGGCCGCGCGGGTCGCCGTAGTCGTACGCCAGTGAGGGCGCCGTCGCGATGGCGCGGCGCAGCGCGCGGAGCCAGGCCGCGGCCGGGAACGCCCCGACGTCCGGGCTCCCGGGCCGCAGGTCGAAACGCGGCTCACGCGCGCGTGCGGCGGCGCCCGGCGGTTCGGCGGCGTCGGACGGCAGGGCCGCGACCCGGGTGCCCGAGCCCTGCCGCGCCGTCAGATAGCCCTCGGCGACCAGCTGGTCGTAGGCGGCCTTCACCGTGTTGCGCGAGATGCCGGTCTCGGCCGCGAGCCGCCGGGTGGCCGGCAACCGGCTGCCGGGCGCTAGCCGCCCCTCCCGCACGGCGTCCCGCAGAGCCCGTTCCAGCCCGGCCCGCCGCCCTTCGGCGGCATCCGGTTCCAGGTGCAGGTCGACGCCGACACCGGACCAGAAGTCGTTCACGCAGTCCCCCTAGACAGAAGCGCCCCTGGACGGAAGTCCCTCTGGACGGAAGCCCCCCGGACGGCAGCGCCCCCGGACAGAAGTCCTCCTGGACAGGTGAATGGCCGGGTACCCACCAGTACCCGGCCATCGATCAGCGAATGTGTCAGCCCTTCAGCGAAGCCATCCACGCCTCGACCTCGTCCGAGCGGCGCGGCAGGCCGTCCGACAGGTTCCGGTTGCCGTCCTGCGTGACGAGGATGTCGTCCTCGATCCGGACGCCGATCCCCCGGTACTCCTCGGGCACCGTCAGATCGTCGGCCTGGAAGTACAGACCGGGCTCGACCGTCAGCACCATGCCCGGCTCCAGCGTCCCGTCGACGTACGACTCCACGCGCGCGGCGGCGCAGTCGTGGACGTCCATGCCGAGCATGTGACCGGTGCCGTGCAGCGTCCAGCGGCGCTGGAGGCCGAGCTCCAGGACACGCTCGACCGGGCCCTCGACCAGGCCCCACTCGACGAGCCGCTCGGTCAGCACGCGCTGCGCGGCGTCGTGGAAGTCGCGGTACTTGCCGCCCGGCTTGACGGCCTCGATACCGGCCTCCTGGGCGTCGTACACGGCGTCGTAGATCTTCTTCTGGATCTCGCTGTAACGGCCGTTGACCGGCAGCGTGCGCGTGACGTCGGCGGTGTAGTACGTGTGGGTCTCGACGCCCGCGTCGAGCAGCAGCAGGTCGCCGGAGCGGACCGGGCCGTCGTTGCGCACCCAGTGCAGCGTGCAGGCGTGCGGACCGGCGGCGGCGATGGTGCCGTAGCCGATGTCGTTGCCCTCCACGCGCGCGCGGAGGAAGAACGTGCCCTCGATGTAGCGCTCGCTCGTCGCCTCGGCCTTGTCCAGGACCTTCACGACGTCCTCGAAGCCGCGGACCGTCGAGTCGACGGCCTTCTGCAGCTCGCCGATCTCGAAGTCGTCCTTGACGAGGCGGGCCTCGGAGAGGAAGACGCGCAGTTCCGCGTCGCGCTCGGCGGTGACCTTGTCGGTCAGGGCCGCCTCGATGCCCGCGTCATGGCCGCGCACGACCCGCACCGGGCCGGTGGCCTCGCGCAGCTTGTCCGCCAGCTCGCGCACGTCGGAGGCCGGGATGCCGTACAGCCGCTCCGCCTCGGTGAGCGAGTGCCTGCGGCCGACCCACAGCTCGCCCTGGCCGGACAGCCAGAACTCGCCGTTCTCGCGGTCGGAGCGCGGCAGCAGGTAGATGGTGGCCTTGTGGCCGTCGGCGACGGGCTCCAGTACGAGGACGCCGTCCTCCGTCTGGTTGCCGGTGAGGTACGCGTACTCGACGGAGGCGCGGAAGGCGTATTCCGTGTCGTTCGAGCGGGTCTTCAGGTTGCCCGCGGGAACCACCAGGCGCTCGCCCGGGAAGCGCGCGGAGAGCGCGGCGCGGCGGGCGGCGGTCTCGGCGGCCTGGGCGATCGGCTCCAGGTCACGCAGTTCCGTGTCGGCCCAGCCGGACTTCATGCTCTCGGCCAGCTCGTCGGAGACGCCTGGGTACAGGCCGTTCTTCCGCTGCTTGATGGGCTCCTCGGACTCAGTCTCCGGGCCCGCTGCGGTAGCAGCGTCGTCCGGCACAGCCGGGGTGAGCTCGTCGGCCACGGTCATCCTCCTTGATACGGCACTGGACCCCCTCCATCGTACGGACGTACGTAAGGGGGTCCAGGGCCGACGGACCTGTTGCCGGGCCGGTCACCCGATGTCACCGCTGCGCTACTCGAAGCGGGCCGCCAGCAGCACCACGTCCTCGTCGCTGTCCCGCTCGGCCGCGCCGTCCGGCAGGAGGGTGCGCAGCACGTGGTCGGCGATCGCGCCCGGGTCGTGCCGCAGCGGTCTGGGAACCCCCGCGGCGGCCGCGTGCAGCCGGGCGAAGGCACGGTCGACGGGCTCGCCGGTGCGGTGCAGCAGGCCGTCCGTGTAGAGCAGCACCGTCTCGCCCGGTTCGGCCTCCATCTCGACGCTCGGCGCCTCCCAGCAGGCCAGCATGCCCAGCGGGGCGGAGACGGAGGTCTCGACGAACTCCGTGCGCCGCTCGCCGACCAGCAGCGGCGGGCAGTGCCCGGCGCCGGCCAGAGTGATCTTGCGCAGGGCGGGTTCGCAGTAGGCGAACAGGGCGGTGGCGGACCGGGCCGGCTCGGTCAGCCGCAGCAGCAGCTCCAGGTCGGACAGGACGGCGACGGGGTCCTCGCCCTCCATCACGGCGTACGCCCGCAAGGAGGCGCGCAGTCGGCCCATCGCGGCGACCGCGCTCGGCCCGGACCCGGTGACGGATCCGACGGCGAGGCCCAGCGCGGCGTCCGGCAGCGGCAGCGCGTCGTACCAGTCGCCTCCCCCGCGCGGGCCGCTGTGATGCCGGGCGGCGAGCTGGACGCCGGGCACGCGCGGCAGCCGGGAGGGCAGCAGCTCCTCGGCCATCGTCTTCATGCACGCGCGGGTGCGTTCGAGCTCCAGGAGCCGCGCCAGGTGCTCGGCGGCGTACCGGACGTACAGGCCGATCAGGTGGCGCTGACGCTCGTCCGGCTCGGCGGGCTCGTCGTAGAGCCATACGGCCGCGCCCAGGCGGCCGGGAGCGCCGTCCGTCTTCAGGGGCAGCGCGTAGCTGGCGGCGTAGCCGAGGCGGGCGGCCACCTCCCGGTGACGGGGGTCCATGCCGTCCTCGGCGAACAGGTCGGGCTCGGCGATCTCCCCCTCGCCGCCGGGCAGCCCCTCGAGGATGCGGCCGTAGGACAGGGCACTGCGCGGCACGGTCTCGATATGGCCGAGATCGGCGCGGCCGAGGCCCAGTCCGATCATGGTGTCCGGCCCGAGCCGGTCGGCGGGCTCGAGGACGACGAGACCGCGCCGGGCGCCCACGAGGGCGGCTCCGGCGTGCAGCATTTCCTGGAGGGTCTCCGGCAGCGTGTCCGTACGGGCCAGGCGTTCGGTGAGTTCGTGAAGGGTGGTGAGATCGGAGACCCAGCCGGCGAGCCGGTCGGTCAGGAGGGCGCCCGGGCCGGTGGAGCCGGATGCGCTGGTGGGGGCGGCAGGGACCGTCGGGGCGCCCGAGGTGGCGGGCGCGGGCGCGACAGTGTGTGCGGGCGAGGGAACCGTTGAATCGATTCCAGCCACTTTCGGAGGGTGAGGGGCGTTCATGGCGTCCGGCTCTCGGACCGGAGCGTATTGCTCAAAAGCATCGCAAACCCCCATGTCATTCTGCGCCGCTAGCGGTGTCTCCACATGTACACGCACTCGTAAGGGGATGTCCAGCATTGTCCTGCTGGGCTTGCTGGTGTCCGTGGGCTCTTTGGGAGAATCGGGCACAGTTCTTCCGGCTCCCTTGCGGAATTGTAAAGTTGGCTTAAAAATGCCTCGGGTAACGGGTGATTGCGGTCGACTGGGCTTGCTCCACGGAGCGTCACAGCGGTCGTGATGGGTACGTACTCGGTAAGGGCCAGGTGTCGTCGGGAGCTCGTAGGGAGCCTTCCGGAACCTGGTGACCGGCCCGGGCGTCATAGTCATCGACGACCGTGCCCCATCCTCCCGTGGCGGAGGCGGAGAGAAATACGCGCGACGGTAAACGCCAGACTTCGCCACCCCACGCCACGCCCAGCATTAGATGGATGCAAGTCGGACGGAGTGGCCGCGGAAGCAGCCACCGCTCGACCCTGAGGGGTTCCCCTTGTCTCGTACAGGGGTGTGATGCGCCAACAGGTACGCACAGTGAAGTGATCGACACATGATGTGATGTGGCCCACGGTGTTGCCAGCGGTGCAACGGAAAGGAACGAGCGCTCATGCGCGAGATCCTCGGAAAGCGACGCAGGCTCCTGTCCCAGTCCAGCGACAGAGGACCTGAGTTGATCGACTCGGCCCTGACCTTCGCGACGGAATGGCAGTGGCCCGTCCTCCCGGGCGTGACGGCGGACCCGCAGGGGCGTTCCCGCTGTGGCTGTCCCGACCCGGAGTGCACGGTCCCCGGTGCTCACCCCTTCGACCCCGGCCTGCTCGCGGCCACCACCGAGGCGCGCATGGTGCGCTGGTGGTGGACCAACCGGCCGACCGCACCGATCATCCTGGCCACCGGGGGCACGGCCCCCTGCGCGGTCAGCCTCCCCGCACTCGCGGCCTCGCGGGCGCTCGTGGCGCTCGACCGGCAGGGCATCCGCCTCGGCCCGGTCGTAGCCTCGCCCACCCGCTGGTCGATCCTCGTCCGGCCGTACACGATGGAGCAGCTGGGTGAGCTGCTCTACGCCAAGGACTTCGTGCCCGGCTCCCTCCGCTTCCACGGCGAGGGCGGCTACATCGCCCTGCCGCCGTCCGAGACGGGCCGCGGCGACATCCGGTGGGAGCGCGCCCCGCTGCCCGGTTCGGCCTCGCCCTGGGTGCCCGACGTCGAGGCCGTGGTGGACGCCGTCGTCGACGCCCTCACTCGTACGGGTGTGAGCGCACCCGAGTTGTAGGGGTGTCGGGCGCGCGCCGGACAGGACACCGGCGTTCGCCCTCTATCTTCCGCTACATGAACCTTCGTCTCCTCGCCCTCGTGGGCGCCGTGGCAGGCGCGATCGCGCTGCCCCTGGCCATGGCGTCCGCGGGGCAGGTCGGCGACGAAGGGCGTACGGCCGGCGCGGTCGAACTGGCCGATACCCGTGGCCCCGGCGGCACGGATCCGAAGGCGCCGCCCGTCGAAGCCTCCCGGTCCCCGCTGCTGCTCGGCCTGGGGCTGGCCACCGCCGCCCGCTGCGGCCCCGAACTCGCCTCCCCCGACGGCGTGGAGGCGCAGACCTGCGTGCTGTCCCAGGGTGACGACAGCTGGGCGCGCACCTACTACCGCAACGCCACCGGACGCGCCCTGGACGCCTTCCTGAGCCTCATGGGGCCCGAGGGGCGCACCGTGCGGACGCGCTGCGCCGTGGCGGCCGAGGACGAGCCGGAATCCTGCGAGACACCCCATGAACGGACCCGGGGCGAACTGGCGGCGTACACGGCGGTCGCGGAGTTCGCGCGAGCGACCGGCGACGGACCGCTGCTGCTGCGCTCCGGGAGCAACTCCAAGGCGGATGCGGGCAGTTGACGTGCGACCGAACCCTGTAAACGGCGCCGGACATGAAAAGACCCGGTTGCTGACGACGGGGGATGCATCAGCAACCGGGCAACTCGAACGGTAACAAGAGATCTGCTCTACGCAAATTCGATCTCTTGTTTTCATCGGTATTCCGGACACCGGCGAAACGGCGCTTCTCACGCCGACTCGCCCTGAGCGGACGGGAGTTGTGAGCGGAGTCACGCCACCCGCCGGCGCAAGGGGTGCTGACCGGTCGGTCAGTTCGGCCGGGGTCCGGATCCGTGCGTCAGCTGAGCGTCACCTGTCGGTTGGTCAGACCGCCCCGCGCGCGGCGCTCGTCGGCCGTGAGCGGGGCATCCGAGACCAGGGCGGTGGCGAGCCGCTCGGCGAACTCGGCCGCCGGCTTCTCCACGTCGTCCGCCGTGACGGCGCTCGGCAGGTCCCAGACCGGCACCGTCAGACCGTGCGCCCGGAAGGAGCCGACCAGGCGCGTGCCCTCGCCGAGGCTCGAACGGCCCGCCGCGTGCAGCCGCGCGAGGGCGTCCAAAAGCCGCTCCTCCGGATACGGCATGACCCAGCGCAGGTGGTTCTTCTCCGGCGTCTCGCACCAGTACGCGGCGTCCACACCGGTGAGCTTCACGGTCGGGATCGCCGCGGCGTTGGCGCGCTCCAGGGAGGCGGCCACCTCCGGCGCGGCGTTCTCCGGGTCCGGGACCCAGAACTCGAAACCGCTGTGCACAACTGGCTCGAACACGCCTTCGGTGTCGAGCAGATCCTGCATCCGCGGACCGTCGGCCGGCGCGCGGCGCGCCTGCACCGGAGTGCCGGGGTCGGCGTCCAGGGCCCGCCGCAGGGTGTCGGCCAGGTCGCGGCTGATGTCGCCCGACGGCGTGTCGTTCTGCAGGCCGAGCAGCACCGAGCCGTCGTCGCGGCGCAGCGCCGGCCAGGCCATCGGCAGCACCGTGGCGAGCGTGACGGACGGGACGCCCTCGGGCAGACCGCCCTTGAGCGGCAGCTCGACCGTGGCGGCCGGCACCAACTCACGCAGCGCCACCCAGTCGCCCTCGCCCGGCAGGCCCTCGAAGGGGCGCTGCACCAGCTCGGTCACGGCATGTGCGGCGGCCCGGCCGTGACAGGCCTTGTAGCGGCGGCCGCTGCCGCACGGGCAGGGCTCCCGTGCGCCGACGACCGGGATGTCCGCGTCGGTGGGCTGCGGCCGCTTGGCCTTCGTCTGGGGGCGCTTCTTGGCCATCTGGGTGTCTCCCGGTTACGGCTCGTCTGGTACGGCGGGAGCCTAGCCGTTCGTACGCTCCGTCACGGGAACCTGTGGACGACGCGGGGGCTGTGGACGACGATCACCGCGCCGGCCCCGCGGATCTTCCCGGCCCCGTCGGCGACTCGCTCCGACCGTCTCCGGCTGCCTTCGGCGGCTCACTCCGACCGGCTACGGCTGTTTGGGCGACCGTTCCGAGCGTCTCCGGCCGGTCTGGCGACCGTTCCGACTGTCTCCGGTCTAGTCCAGGTCGTCGAACGCGTCCGCGAAGTCCAGGCCGGGCATCGTGGCGACCGAGGGGGCCGCGACCCGGGAGGCGAAGTCGTCGCGCCGGCAGCCCGCGTCGGGGTCGTAGACGTCCGCGTGGACGACGACCCACACCGTGACCTCGCCGCGGGCGTCGTCCCGGACGCCCCAGTCGTCGGCCAGCGCCGTGATGATGTTGAGCCCGCGGCCGCCGTGCGCGGTGACGGAGGGGGTGGCCGGGGCCGGACGGGTCGGGCCGCCGCCGTCGGTCACCTCGACCACCAGGCGGCCACCCTGATCGACACGCCATGCGGCCCGGACGTCGCCGTCCCCGGACAAAGCGTCGCCCAGTGGCCTGCCGTGCTTGCACGCATTGCTCAAAAGTTCGGAAAGGATCAGTACGGCGTCGTCGATGACCGATTCCGACACCCCGCCGGTGCGCAACTGATCGCGCATGCGGTGTCTCGCATTACCCACGCCCGCAGGGCCATGGGGTACGGCCATGCTCGACGACGCGGGCACCTCCTGTGCCACCACCAACGCCACCCCCGAGACCTCCTTCGCCCCACGCCACGGTGTGGATGCCCCATTGGCCTGTACCGGAAACCGGCCAATGCGGCCCCGGCGACGCATTCGTCCTGATCGAACACGGACTGAACGCGCCGGAGCACTCCCTGTGAGGGGCCTGTCAGTGAGTGGCTAAAATTGAACGGTATGGCTGAGAACGGAGGATGCTGTAACGGCGCTGTGGGGTCAAGAGGTATGGACGGGGCTTCTGTGACTTCTGTGACTTCCGCGGGGCACGGCTCAGCCGTCGGCTCAGCGGCCCAGCCGTCGCAGCACCTCGCCCGGGCGGTTGGTGATGATGGCGTCGATGCCCAGCTCGACGCAGAGGTCGACGTCCTCCGTCTCGTTCACGGTCCACACGTGCACCTGGTGACCGGCCGCCTTCAGGCGCTCGATGTACGCCGGATGGTTGCGCACGATCCGGATCGAGGGGCCGGCGATCCCGACCCCCGCGGGCAGCCGCCCGTCGCGCAGCCGGGGCGAGACGAACTGCATCAGGTAGACCGTCGGCACCGTGGGCGCGGCGGCACGCACGCGATGCAGCGAGCGGGCCGAGAAGCTCATGATCCGTACCGGGGACTCGGCCGCCGAGGCCGGCGCGTCCAGGCCGAACCGCTTCAGCAGCACCAGCAGCCGCTCCTCCACCTGTCCGGCCCAGCGCGTCGGATGCTTGGTCTCGATGGCCAGCTCCACCCGGCGCCCCGCGTCGGAGACGAGCTCCAGCAGCCGCTCCAGGGTCAGGACGGAGGTCTCCTCGCGGTCCTCGGGCCGGACCTCCCAGTCGGGGTCCTCCTCGCGCGTGTGCCAGGCCTCGCGGGCCTCCCGTGTCTTCCAGGAGCCGAAGTCCAGCGCCGCGAGGTCGGCGAGCTCCAGGGCGGAGACCGCCCCGCGGCCGTTCGACGTACGGTTGACGCGACGGTCGTGTACGCAGACGAGATGGCCGTCCGCGGTCAGCCGTACATCGCACTCGAGGGCGTCCGCACCGTCCTCGATCGCCTTCTTGTACGCGGCCAGGGTGTGCTCGGGGGCCTCCTCGGAAGCCCCGCGGTGGGCGACGACTTGAATGTGGTGCTGCCGTGCGTGGGTCACCGCGTCATGGTGCCATCGGCGCCCGGTCGTCTGAGAACCCTCTGAGATGTTTCGATGATGCGCACTTATTGTGCGTAATGACCTATATAAGGAATGGCCAAGGACCCACAGCCACCGCTTATGGTGCTCTGACGGCCCGTGGGAAAAGCTGAGACGTACAAAAGCACATGCACAGCTTCAGCGCGCGGGGTCGACGACAAAGCGCGCGAAAGCGCGACAAGCGCCGACGAGCGTGACCCAGTGCGACCGACGACAACAGCCGTGGATCGAGGAGAAGAGCTGTGAGCACCGAGAACGAGGGCAAGAACGAGGGCACCCAGGTACCCCCGGCCCCGTCCGCACCTCCCGTGCCGGTGGATTCTCCCTCGGCCTCCCCGCAGGCGCCCGCGCCCGACGCCGGCGCGCCCACGACTCCGCTCCCGGCGGCGCCCGCGCAGGCACCGGAAGCCGGTCACGCCTCAGCGGGTGCGCCCGAGGGCCACTGGCCGCCGCCCACCGCCCCGCAGGGAGCGCCGGCCCCGGTCGACGGCGACTGGCCGCCGCCGGCCGCTCCGCAGGCCGCCCCGGCCCCGCAGGGAGCCCCGGCCGCCGCCGACGACTGGCCGAACCCGGCCCCGGCGACGCCCCTCTACGCCGACGCCGGTGCCGGCACGCACGCGTACGGCACCCCCGGCTCCGCCGACGTCGCAGCCGGTGGCCCCGGTGTGGCCGGCGGCCCGAGCGGCCCCGGTGGCCCCAGTGGCCCCGCCGGGACCGTCTGGGGTGCCTCCTACCAGCAGCCCGCGCCCAAGTCGGGCCGTGGCCGTGGCGGGCTCGTCGCCGCGATCCTGGTCGCCGCTCTGGTGGCGGGCGGCCTGGGCGGCGGACTCGGCTACACCCTGGCCAAGAACGACGACGACACCGGCTCGACGACCGTCTCCGCCTCCACCAACGGCGGTGACGTCAAGCGCGACCCGGGCACGGTCGCCGGGGTCGCCGCCAAGGCGCTGCCCAGCACGGTCACGATCCAGGCCGAGTCCAGCAGCGGCGAGGGCGGCACCGGCACCGGCTTCGTCTTCGACACCCAGGGTCACATCGTCACCAACAACCACGTCGTCGCGGACGCGGTCGACGGCGGCAAGGTGACGGCCACCTTCCCGGACGGCAAGAAGTACGACGCCGAGGTCGTCGGGCACGCCCAGGGCTACGACGTCGCCGTCATCAAGCTCAAGAACGCCCCGTCGGACCTGAAGCCGCTCACCCTCGGCGACTCCGACAAGGTGGCGGTCGGCGACTCGACGATCGCCATCGGAGCCCCCTTCGGCCTGTCCAACACGGTCACGACGGGCATCATCAGCGCGAAGAACCGCCCGGTGGCCTCCAGCGACGGCACCAGCAGCGCCGCCTCCTACATGAGCGCCCTCCAGACGGACGCCTCGATCAACCCGGGCAACTCCGGCGGCCCGCTGCTGGACGCCTCGGGCAACGTCATCGGCATCAACTCCGCGATCCAGTCCACCGGCAGCGGCGGCCTGGGCGGCACCACCCAGTCCGGCTCGATCGGCCTCGGCTTCGCCATCCCGATCAACCAGGCCAGGTATGTCGCCCAGCAGCTGATCAAGACCGGCGAGCCGGTGTACGCCAAGATCGGCGCGTCCGTCTCCCTGGCGGACTCCACGGAGGGCGCGAAGATCACCGACACGGCCGAGGGCGGCTCCTCCGCGGTCGAGTCGGGCGGCCCGGCGGCCCAGGCCGGCCTCAAGCCCGGCGACGTCATCGTCAAGCTCGACGACATGGTGATCGACAGCGGCCCGACCCTCATCGGCGAGATCTGGACGCACCAGCCCGGCGACAAGGTCACGATCACCTACGAGCGCGACGGCAAGTCCCACACCGTGGACCTCACCCTCGGCGCCCGCAAGGGCGACAGCTGACGCCCACGCGCGCGTGCCCACCCGTTGCTCCGGTCCCCGCGCCGCCGATCAAGAACGGCGCGGGGCGTGCGGCCCTAGCGGCCTACGGGAACGGTCACTGAGGGAACGGCCACTGAGGGAACGGTCACTGAAAGAGGCGGTCTGCCGGAAGCGTGGCTTCCGGCAGAC